>CAZOQL010000016.1:0-26054 GCA_964582005.1 uncultured Flavobacteriaceae bacterium
TTTGTTTGACTTTTTTGTAACATCATGATACGTTTTTTTAAATGTGAATTGAAAAAATTATTACTCAGTGCAAACGAGTTATTGGCAACACTTGTTTTTAATAATAAGTATTGGTATTTTCTATTAGTTTCGGCTTTTTCTTGTGCTATTTTATCTGCTATATATTCCAAATTTTGTTGCGCCTCTTTTTTAAACAACCATACAAACGGATTAAACCATTGTAAAATTGTTAGTAAGATATCTAACGAATGTTTTTGATTTACGTGTACTTTTTCGTGTGTAATAATGTCGTGTAGCTCTGATTGTGTAAATTGACTCTTATTATACACGATAAAATTAAAAAAGGAAAATGGCGCTAATTCTTTATCCGTTTCAACAAAAACAATAGTTCCTGATCTTTTTTTATTCCCATAAAAAAACAAGTGCGATAACGAGAATAAATCTATGATAAATTTAATTAGGAGAACCAATACTCCTATACTATACATAACACCAAGTAAACCTAACCAATTAAAAGCTTCTTTTTGAATCACCAATTTACTTGTAGATTCAATATTTGGGAATTCTTTAATTGGAGAGTTTTCTATAATTTCGGACACAACAATTGGTGTAACTTCAATATAAATTGGAATTATTAATAAAGGTAGTAAAACAGAAATTATTGTCCCAACAATAAAGTAACCTCTAATGGATTGAAAAAAGGTTTCTTTTTGTAAAAACACTTTGTAAAAGGAATATAAAACAGCGATAATTAAAGCAGATTTCAATAAAAACTCCATATTTCTATTTTTTAGATTCTATTAAACGAATAATTTCTTTCAATTCAGCTACACTAATCTTCTCTTCTTTTGCAAAAAAAGAAACTACATTTTTATAAGAATTTTCAAAATAACTGTTAATGGTTTTTTGCATATACGTTTTTCGATATTCCTCTATACTAATTACAGGGAAATATTGATGTGTATTGCCGTAAGCTTTGTATTTTATGAATCCCTTTTCCTCCATTTTACGAATTACGGTAGAAATCGTATTGTAATGTGGTTTCGGGTTTGGCAATTCAGCAACGACCTCTTTTACAAAAGCTTTTTCTAATCGCCATAATACGTGCATTATTTGCTCTTCTTTATTGGTTAGTTTTTCCATTTTATCTGTTAATTTGTTTAATCGTCATCTCTTATCTCTTGCCTCTTTTTTAAAACCCTCAAAGATCAATTTTAAACAAACTTCATTTCAAGGGGTTTTTCGTTTGCATTACAAACGTATAACTATTTTTATAGTTATGCAACTATATTTTTAGTTTATCAACTATTTTTAACGTTTGTTTGTTTTCATAAATAGAATAGTATATTTGCATTTTAAAAATTAATATGGATATTTTTTACATTATAGCAGGTTTTTTATTACTAGTTGTTGGTGGTGATTTCTTAGTTCGCTCTTCGGTTGGGTTGTCTTTTAAACTGAACTTATCCAAACTAATTATCGGTATGACTGTGGTTTCTTTTGCAACCTCGGCACCTGAATTATTAGTTAGCTTACAAGCTGCCTTAAATGGTTCACCAGATATTGCTATAGCAAACGTTTTGGGCTCTAATATTGCAAATATTGCTTTAGTTCTAGGTTTAACAGCTATTATTGCGCCATTAACAGTAGATAAGAATTTTTACAAAATGAATTGGCCTGTAATGATGTTATTTTCTATTGTAGCTGCCTATTTTTTAATAAACGATTTAATTTTAAGCAGAATAGAAGGGATTATTCTATTCGTTTCGCTTATTGTTTTCATATATGTAATGATTGCTAAGGCAAAAAAAGATAAAACACCCATTATTGAAGATATAGATGATGCCTTAATGGAAACTAGTTATACTAAAATATTTATTTGGCTGGCAATTGGTGCTGCTGCTTTATATTTTGGTTCTGAATTTTTAGTAAACGGAGCAACAGCAATTGCTCTAAAACTAGAAATAAGTCAAGGCGTGATTGGTGTAACAATTATAGCTATTGGCACAAGCGTACCTGAATTGGCAGCATCCATTATCGCTGCTCTAAAAGGCGAAAAAGCAATTTCTTTAGGGAATTTAATTGGCTCTAATATATTTAATATTGGATCTGTCTTAGGGTTAACCGCAATTATTACACCTATTAATGTAGTGGACGAAAATATATTACAAAGTAATTTAATTTGGATGCTAGCAATTGCAGGAGTTTTAATTCCATTAATATTTATCCCTAAAAAGTTTGAATTATCTCGTATAAAAGGAATGGTTCTTTTTGTAGCGTATATTACATTTATTTATTTAGCTTTTAAGTCAGGAAGTAATATCTAGTTTTTTTCAACTATCTTAAATTCAAAAAATAAAATTTTATTTTTATTTTAATACTTCTAACACTTTATCATAATTTGGTTCATTTGCAATCTCGGTAACTTGTTCTGTATAAATTACTTTTCTATTTTCATCTAAAACTACAATTGCTCTTGAAAACAAACCTGCTAAAGGGCCATTTTTAATAGTTAAGCCATACTTTTTACCAAATTTTCCTTTATTAAAGTCCGATAAGGTTTCTACATTATCAATACCTTCGGCACCACAAAAACGTGCTTGTGCAAAGGGTAAGTCTCTAGAAATACACAAAACTTTGGTGTTTTTAAATGCTACTGCTTTTTTATTAAAAGCTCTTACCGAAGTAGCACAGGTTCCTGTGTCAATACTTGGAAAAATATTTAATACCAATCTTGTTCCTTTATAATTTTTCCATTTTCCTTTGGATAAATCATTTTTTATTAAGGAAAATTTTTTTGCCTTTGTACCTATTTTAGGTAATTTACCAATCGATTTTATTGCAGATCCGTGTAATGTTAATTTAGCCATATTTTTTAATTTAATTATGCATTCAAAAGTACAAAATATTTAGCATAAAAAAAACCTCCTAAAAGTTAGGAGGTTTAGTTTACTTATTATTTATGTTAAATTACACAACGCCTTGCGCTAACATTGCATCAGCAACTTTAACAAAACCAGCTATATTTGCACCTGCAACATAATCGGTAAATCCTTTAGAAGAAGTTCCGTATTTTACACAAGATGCATGAATATCACTCATAATTTGTTTTAATTTATCATCTACTTCTTTACGTGTCCAATTATAACGCATAGAGTTTTGACTCATTTCTAAACCACTTGTTGCAACGCCACCAGCATTAGATGCTTTACCTGGCGCAAATAACACTCTACCTTTAGTAAATATTTCAATTGCTTCTGGTGTACAAGGCATATTGGCACCTTCGGTGACACATAAAACACCATTTTTAACTAGCATTTTAGCCTCTTTACCATTCAATTCATTTTGAGTAGCACAAGGATATGCAACATCACATTTTACAGACCAAGGTCTTTCGCCTTTAAAGAATTTAGCTTTTGGATATTTCTTTACATATTCACCAATTCTACCTCTTTTAACATTTTTTAAATCCATAATAAATGCTAATTTACTTTTGGTAAATCCATCCGCATCATAAATATAACCGCTAGAATCCGATAAGGTTACAACCTTTCCTCCTAAACTGATCACTTTTTGTGTAGCATATTGTGCAACATTTCCAGATCCGGAAATAACAACTGTTTTTCCTTTCAAAGATTTACCAATTGTCTTTAACATGGTATTTGAAAAATACACTGCTCCATAACCTGTAGCTTCTGGACGAATTAAAGAACCGCCATAACTCATACCTTTACCTGTTAAAACACCAACAAACTCATCACGCATTCTTTTATACTGACCAAATAAGAAGCCTATCTCGCGACCGCCAACGCCAATATCTCCAGCAGGAACATCGGTATTTGCACCAATATGTTTAGATAGTTCGCTCATAAAAGATTGACAAAAACGCATTACTTCAATATCTGATTTTCCTTTTGGATCAAAATCAGAACCTCCTTTTCCGCCACCCATTGGCAACGTAGTTAGTGAATTTTTAAATACTTGTTCAAATCCTAAAAATTTTAAAATCGATAAATTTACTGATGGATGAAAACGTAAACCACCTTTATACGGACCAATAGCCGAATTAAATTGTACTCTAAAACCTCTATTAACTTGTGTATTTCCTTTATCATCTACCCAAGGAACCCTAAAAATAAAAGTTCTTTCTGGTTCTACCATACGTTCCAATAACATCTTATTTTGATACATTGGGTTTTTTTCAATAAAAGGTATTACAGTTTCTGCAACCTCATGAACCGCTTGTAAAAATTCGGTTTCATGCGGATTACGAGCTGTAACGTAATCCATAAATTTTTTTATTTTTTTTTCCATTTTAAAAATGATTTTATTTTGTTTTTGATAGTACAAATATAAATAAATTTCATAATAGCATTCGTTGTTTTAATAGAAAAATTACATTTCGAAAACGATTTCGTAAACCCTTTAATTATGTAGCATCCAAGAACAAACATATTATTTAGACTCCAATAAATAGTAAAAATCAATAATTGTTACTATTTTGCAGAACCAAGCAAACGAACTAACCTTATACTATCATGAAATTTTTAAAAATTCTTTTATACCTCATAGTCACTTTTTTAGTATTAGTAATAATTGCTAGTTTTATAGTCCCAAAAAAATTAGATAAAAAATTTAATCCTGTAACTTTAAAAGGACCATATATAGTATCAAAAGAAGCGCAGAAAATTTATAATTCCTTAGATTTTATTGCCGACATGCATTGTGACGCGTTACTTTGGAAAAGAGATTTATTAGAACGTAATGATTTTGGATCGGTTGATATTCCAAGAATGTTAGAAGGAAATATTGGCTTACAAGCTTTTACTATTGTTACCAAAGCACCAAAAAAAATGAACTTTGATAATAATACAGGAGATACTGATCAAATCACATTGCCATTCATTTTACAAAGAAGACCGATCAACTCATGGTTTAATTTAACCAATAGAGCGCTAACACAATGTGATGCACTTCATGAATTTGAAAAAAAATCTAATGGTAAATTTAGAGTAATTAAAAGTGTTTCTGAATTTCAAAAATACATTTCGGATAAAAAAATAAATCTAAAAATTACCGCTGGCATCTTAGGTATTGAAGGAATGCATGCTTTAAGTGGTAAATTAGAAAATGTAGATGTGTTATATGATGCTGGTGTAAGAATGATGGCGCCAGTTCACTTTTTTGATAATAAAATAGGCGGTTCGGCACACGGTGTTTCTAAAGAAGGGTTAACCGACTTCGGGAAACAAGTAATTAAAAAAATGCAAGCTAAAAATATGATTGTTGATATTGCACATAGCTCGCCAAAATTACTAGATGACCTTTTTGAAATATCTACAAAACCACTTGTGAGTTCTCATACTGGTGTGAAAGGCACTTGCGAAACTGTTCGTAATTTATCTGACAAACATCTTCTTAAAATTGCAGAATCTAAAGGTCTTATTAGTATTGCTATGTTTAAACCAGCAACCTGTGATTCAACAGTTGCATCTTCTGTAAAAGCAATAAAATATTGTATTGATTTAGTTGGTGCAGATTATGTTGCTTTAGGATCTGATTTTGATGGAGCAATTGAAATTCATACCGATATTACAGGTCTTAATATGTATGTAGAAGAAATGCTTAAGCTGAACATCTCCGAAGAAGATATAAGTAAAGTAATGGGCGGAAATGTGAAACGTTTTATGTTGGCTAATTTGCCTAAATAAAATTTATTCTATAAGTAAAGTATCTAACATTTTTCTAACCTTAGTACTATTCCAATTTAAAGCCCCAACTTTTTTCAAGGCTACTTTTCCATTTTTATCCACAATAAAAGTAGTTGGTAGACTACGTGTGTTAATTTGAGAAGCAGGATTAGATAACATATTATACGTAGGTAAATTATATTTATTAGCTGTATAATAAGCATCTACCTTAGTTTTTTTATCACTTGTAATAAAAACAAAGGCGACTTTATCTTTATAATCATTATATAAAGCTTGAATAGATGGCATTTCTGCTTTACAAGGTGGACACCAAGTAGCCCAGTAATTAATAAAAATCACTTTTCCCTTTAAAGATTTTAAATTAATATCTGATGCGTTTGAGATTCCCTTTAAGGATAACTCTAAGGAGCTTATTTTCTCTCTATCCTTAGCATCATTTGCAGAAGTAGGAATTAACATTGTTTTAATATAAGTAACTCCTTGAATTAGTTTTGCTTTAGTGCCTGTACCGTAAGGAGTAAATAAAAAGATAATAAATCCGAAAAAGAGTATGTTATAAATCATTTTTTTTGATAGTTTCATGCTGTTTGCTTTTGTTGTTAGTTGCAATAAAATGTAAACTTTACAAAATTACCATTGCAAATGCAAAAATAAAGGATTTAATCAAAGTAATTCTATAACATTTGTTACATAAAAAACTTCTCCTACTAACAAGCAGGAGAAGTTTTAAATTTTACACAAAGAAAAATTATTTAGAATTCTTTTTATTTCTTCCTTTTTTTCTTTTTTTAGAATGTCTTTTTTTAAGGTGCTTCTTTTGCATTTGCTTCCATTGTTCGTATTGATTTTCATCTAAAATAGATTTAACTTTATTATTTAACGCAATTTTAGCATCTAAACCAGCTATAATATTTTGATAACGTTCGTCATTGGTCATTTTAACTCCAGTACCTTTTCTTGCTTTTCTCGCTTCTTGCTGCAATTTCCTTTTATTGACTTGCTCTAAAACAATTGGATATAATTGATTTTCTTGCGATTTTGTTAAGTCTAAAGCTACATTTAGTTTTTTAATTTTAATAGTTACCTGTTGTTCTATGGTAAAATTAACTTTTTCCATTTCATTTCCTTTTTGGGCAAAGATTATTAACCCAAAAAACATACTTAATACTACGATACTTTTTTTCATTTTTATATATTTTAATTATTATTATTTATTCTATTGGTATAGAGTTTTTACAATACTAAGACACTACATTTAGAAAAAGGTTTAATTAGAATGTAAAAAAAGTTGCTAGAAACAATTCTAGCAACTTTATAAATATAATCTTAAAAAGTATTATCCTTTTAAAACACTACGTGAAATGACAATTTTTTGTATTTCAGATGTTCCTTCGTAGATTTGAGTGATTTTAGCATCACGCATCATTCGTTCTACATGATATTCTTTCACAAAACCATAACCGCCATGAATTTGTACTGCTTCTACGGTAACTCGCATTGCCATTTCGGCAGCATATAATTTTGCCATTGCTCCAGATAAGTCATAATTATTATGTTGATCTTTATCCCAAGCAGCCTTCATACACAAATGCCTAGCACATTCAATTTCGGTTGCCATATCAGCCAATTTAAAGGCAATTGCTTGATGACGACTAATTTCTTTACCAAAAGCTTTACGCTCTTTGGAATATTGCAAAGCAAGTTCATAAGCTCCTGATGCAATTCCTAAAGCCTGTGAAGCTATCCCAATTCTTCCGCCAGCTAAGGTTTTCATAGCAAATGTGAATCCGAAACCATCTTCGCCAATTCTGTTTTCTTTGGGTACTTTTACATCGGTAAATAATAAAGAGTGTGTATCAGAACCTCGTATCCCTAATTTATTTTCTTTTGTACCAACAACAAAACCATCAGCTCCTTTTTCAACAATAATAGCATTAATTCCATGATGTCCTTTATCGGCATCGGTTTGTGCAATTACGATATAAACACTAGCTGTTCCGCCATTGGTAATCCAATTTTTTGTACCATTAATTATATAATGGTCGCCTTTATCAATAGCTGTTGTTCTTTGCATCGTTGCATCTGAACCAGCTTCTGGTTCACTCAAACAAAAAGCACCTATGATTTCTCCTGTAGCTAATTTGGTTAAATATTTTTCTTTTTGAGCTTCTGTTCCGTAAGTTTCAATGCCCCAACAAACCAAAGAATTATTGACCGACATCACTACCGAAGCCGATGCGTCTACTTTTGAAATTTCTTCCATAGCTAAAACATAAGAAATAGCATCCATGCCGCCACCGCCATATTTTGGGTCAACCATCATTCCAAGAAAACCAAGTTCTCCCATTTTCTTTATTTGTTCGTGTGGGAAAGTTTGTGTTTCGTCTCTATCAATAACTCCTGGCAACAATTCTGCTTGAGCAAAATCACGAGCAGCATCACGTATCATTATTTGTTCTTCTGTTAAACTAAAATCCATTTTTTATTTTATTTTATTGTTTCCAAAGATACCTCTATTTTGGTATTATTTTTTAATTTAGCATAACTATTTATGAACACAAATTTAATGACTAATTATCCTATCTATAGTATTGGTTTAATGAGTGGAACGTCATTAGATGGCGTTGATATCGTTTATGTTAAATTTGATAAAAAAACAAATTATTCTTTTGATATATTACATAGCGAAACTGTTGCTTATCCAACACATTGGTTAACTAAATTAAAACGAGCTTTTTATTATAACCCAAAGCAATTAATCCAATTGAATATTGATTATGGAGATTATTTAAGTGATTTAATCTTAGATTTTATAAAAAAAAACCAACTAAAAAATATTCATTTCATTGCATCACACGGACATACTATTCATCACAAACCAGAAGAAGCGTATACGTTACAAATTGGCGATGGAGAAATAATTACTTCCAAAACAAAAATTAAAACCATCTGTGATTTTAGGTCACAAGATGTTGCTTTAGGCGGTCAAGGTGCGCCATTAGTACCAATTGGCGATGCATTGTTATTTTCCAATTATACGTATTGTTTGAATTTAGGTGGTTTTGCAAATATTTCTTATAAAAAAAAAAACCAACGAGTTGCTTTTGATATTTGTGCTGTTAATACCGTTTTAAACTATTACGCCAATAAATTGGGATTAGATTTTGACGATAAAGGCTCCATTGCTAAAAGTGGCGAAATGAACTTACCTTTATTTAAAGAACTAAATAATTTAGACTATTATAAAAAAAACGCTCCTAAATCACTCGGTTTTGAATATGTTGATAGTATTGTCTTACCAATTTTAAAAAAATACAATTTATCAATTGCAATTATTTTAAATACCTATACAGAACATATTGCTTTTCAAATTGCACAAGTAATTAAAAACGGCAGTCTTTTTATTACTGGTGGCGGTACTTTTAATTGCTATTTGATAGATAGAATTAAACATTTCACTAAAAATAAAATTATTATTCCATCCAATAAAATTATTGATTATAAAGAGGCATTAATTTTTTCTTTTTTAGGCTTACGAAGGTTAGAAAACAAAATTAATTGTTTAAAAAGTGTTACAGGTGCAGAAAAAGACCATTGTTCTGGCGAAATTTTTAATCCAAATTAAACGTTTAAATTACTTCACAAATTTTATAGAAGAAGTATTTACACAATAACGTTTACCCGTAGTTTCTTTTGGTCCGTCATCAAAAACATGTCCTAAGTGTCCATCGCATTTTGCACAAATTATTTCGGTTCTAATCCTACCTAATGAATTGTCTTTTTTATAGGTTATTGTTGTTTTAATAGCGTCATCAAAAGATGGCCAACCACAATGCGATTGAAATTTTGTTTTAGATTCAAATAATTGTGTATCGCAAGCACGACAAACATAAGTTCCTTTTTCAAAATGTGAAGTGTACCCGTCATTAGTTGGTTTGTCGGTTCCTGCATCTCTCAATACATGATATTCTTGTTCCGATAATTGTGCTTTCCATTCTGCTTCTGTTTTCTCTACTTTATCAGCCATATTTACTTTTGTTTCTTTCTTATTTTGTGCATTAATAGTACCAAATACGAAATTCAAAAATACAATTAATCCTATACTTATTCTCATACCAATTTTAATTTACGTTTCCTTTAAGTCGATTAACATTTTATAAGCTTACAAAATAATAAAATGGTATTGTTTTTGAATTTGAATGTTATAATATTCAAAGTAATCAAAATTTAATACCTTTGTACAATAAAAAAACAAGCAACCATGAAAAAAAGAAAAACAACTATTCAAAATCTAATTTTTAATAAACAAATTATTGCAATCGTATTAATAAGCACCATGCTATATAGTTGTAGTACAGTACCAATTACAGGAAGAAAAAGAGTGAACTTTGTAAGTGACGCGCAAATACTACCTACTAGTTTTGCACAATACACTAGTTTTTTAGCCACTAACCCTTTATCTACTGATCTAGAAAAAACTGCTCAAATTAAAGAGATTGGCTCACGTATTTCAAAAGCCGTTGAACGTTATATGCGTGCAAATGGTATGGAAAAAGAGGCTAATAGTTATCGTTGGGAATTTAATTTAGTAGAAAATGAAACGGTAAATGCTTGGTGTATGCCTGGTGGAAAAGTAGTATTCTACACCGGTATTTTACCAATTGCAGCTAATGAAGATGGCATTGCAGCTATAATGGGTCATGAAGTTGCACATGCTTTTGCAAAACATGGACAAGAACGTATGTCAACAGGTCAAATTGCACAATTAGGCGGAATGGCAACTCAAATAGCTACAGGTATGGCTATAAAAGACCCTAAAAAAGCACAAATGTGGAATCTGGCATATGGATTAACTTCACAATTAGGAATGCTAAAATTTAGTAGAACTCATGAAACGGAAGCGGATCGTTTAGGTCAAATATTTATGATTATGGCTGGCTATAATGGTTCAGAAGCTTCACAAGTTTGGGTGAGAATGAAAAAAGCTGGTGGACAAGCACCACCAGAATTTATGAGTACGCATCCAACTAACGATAGACGTATTCAAGATTTGAATGATTTTTTACCAAAGGCAAAAGTCTATGCAAAGAAATTTAATGCACAAACTATAAAATAAAATAATTAAATATTTTAACTTATATTGTGAGCCGTTTCTATAAGAAACGGCTTACTTATTTTAATTTTAAAACAGAACCAAATGTTACAAAAAGGAGATAAAAAATTAATTGGTGCTTGGGCATTTTATGATTGGGCAAACTCGGTTTATCCTTTAGTAATTACCACGGCAATTTTTCCTATATTTTATGGCATGATAACTGGTGGAAAAGGTGCAAAAGTTGCCTTTATGGGATCTCAAATAGATGCAACAGAATTGTATACTTATACCTTATCCTTTTCTTTTTTGGTAGTAGCTTTTATGTCTCCAATGTTATCTAGTATTGCCGATTATATGGGAAATAAAAAACGATTTATGCAATTTTTTTGTTATTTAGGCTCTTTTTCGGTAATGGCACTTTCTTTTTTTGATAGTGTGGAAACCTTATGGATTGGTTTAACTTTTTCTATTTTAGCAAGTATTGGTTTTTGGGGGTCGTTAGTTTTTTACAATGCTTATCTTACAGAGGTTGCACATCCCAAAAATCACGACAAAGTATCTGCCAAAGGTTTTATTTATGGTTATATTGGTTCGGTATTTTTGTTAGTTTTTATTTTAACGATGATTATGTTTCCTAATTGGTATGGTTTTATTGATCATCCATTAGCTACAGGAGAAGTTCCGCCAAATAAAGCATTTCATTATGCTTTTATTTTAGTTGGTATTTGGTGGCTTGGTTTTGCACAATACACTTTTAAACATTTACCGAATAATTCGTTTAAACGAAAACCAGAAAAAGATTTTATTTTTAAAGGTTTTAGGGAATTGCGCAAAGTTTTTAAAGAAATAAAACAACATCCAACTATTTATATATTTTTATGGGCGTTTTTTTTAATAAGTGCTGGTATACAAACTATTATTGTATTAGCTGCAAAATTTGGTGCAGATGAATTAGGTTTACCAACAACAAACCTTATTATTACCATATTATTAATTCAATTAGTTGCTATTGTTGGAGCAACCGTTTTTTCACGAATCTCTAAAAAATTCGGGAATATAAAAACTTTAAAATTTACGATTGTAATTTGGATTATTGTCTGCTTTTCTGCTTACTTATTACCTGGCGAAAGCCCAAATGTAGATACTTATTTTTATGGATTAGGTGGTTTTTTAGGTTTGGTTTTAGGTGCAACACAAACTCTTGCTCGCTCTACTTATTCGAAATTAATTCCTGAAGACACTTATGACAATGCGACTTATTTTAGTTTTTATGATGTGACCGAAAAATTAGCCATAGTAATGGGAACCTTATCCTTTGGTTTAGCCATGCGTTTTTCAGGATATTCTATGCGTACTTCGGTTTTATTATTAGCAATTTTCTTTTTCTCAGGTTTGATTGTTATTAGTTTTATGAAGAAAACAAAATATGTACAATAGCATTATTTTGTAATTTCAAACAAACCAATAGCTAAAGCATTAACTACATTTATGGAAGAGTTTTTACCAAACAAATTAATATGTACACAAGCATCTAATTGTTTTAAGCTGGCTTTGTCAATTCCAAATCTTTCGGCACCAATAAAAATAGCTATTTTATTGTTTTTCGAAAAAAGATATTGAGAAATAGAACTACTATCATTCGTAGCTTCTAAAGCTAGTAATTGAAATTTATCTACTCTTAATTCATCTATTACATTATCCATATTTGGGACAAATTCAATAACTAATTTTTTTTCAGTACTTCGTGCGGTTCGCAATACTTTTTTATTGGATAAATTGGGTGAATCGCCAATCAAAATAACTTTTTTTACACCAAATGCTTCAGATATTCTTAAAATCATACCAACATTTTCTGGTGTTCTAATATTTTGGGTAACAACAACAATCTGCTTATTAGAAATTTTATTTGTTACTTCAAAATGGCTTAGTTGACTCGATTCCATTGAAAAATTTATTCTGCTCTAATTTCTACTATTGGTGTTGTAAACTCAATACCATTTCCTGTTTCAAAAGATTCTATTTTAGCATAATATGATTCGCCTCCAGAATCAGAATCACAAGTAACACTAAAAATTAAAAACACTACATATAATAGCACAAATAATTTTATTTTATTTTTCACGATATTTTAATTTCTTGTTAAACGTATTGTATCTAATTCTAGTCTTGTTTTCAACCATTGGTATAACTTTTTTTCTTGTAAAGTTATTGTTTCTTCGGGTATAGAATCAAACCACTTTACACTAAAAGCTGTTATGGTATCTACTTTTTTGAAATTGGTTTTAATCACATCGGAATAACTTATTTCCTTTAAACCTTCATAATTAATTTGAGCTTCTTCGCTTATTTTTAAAAACGGAATTCTATTTCTAAATAGTTTTCGCATTTCTTTTTCTAAAAAACGAATTCTATCTTCCTTGGTTCGTAATGAAGCATCTCTTCCTTCAATTAATTTTTGATTTTTAGCAAATTCTTCTCGTAAATTTTGTACTTCACTTATCATTTTAGAATCGTCTTTTCCTCCTAAAATATGTAGTTTCACATCGGTTAAACCAAATTCGTTTTTTAAGGTATTCCAATCTTTAATGTCTTTACTGGTTACTCGCCCAAAAACGGTTATTTCAATATTATTTTCTCTAAAATTAATATCGCTTTCTTCTTCGTCTATAATAATAATGCCTTTTTCTTTTAAAGCAGAAATATATCTTGCTGCGTTATCTTTAAATGTATTTTTTTTGTACAACTTATAAAATGTAAAAACACTTAACCCTAAAACTATTATTGCAACAAAAGAAGCCAATCTTGAAATAAATTTTCGTTTAGAAGAATTGATATATTTTACCATCGGAAAATTCAAATACTTCACAATTACAAAAGTAGCCAAAGCAATAAAAATAGTATTGATTAAAAATAAAAACATGGCTCCGAAAAAATAATTCCACTGCCCAATTGCCAAGCCATAACCTGCGGTACAAAGCGGTGGCATTAATGCCGTTGCAATTGCTACACCAGCTACGGTATTTGTTTGTGTACTTGGTCTTGTAATTGCCACAACCAAAGCCAAACCACCAGCAATAGCAATTAATACATCACGAACATCGGGTTGTGTTCTAGCTAATAGTTCTGGTGTTGCTTCTTGAAATAATGGTATGTAAAAAAACACAAAAGAGGTTAGTAAACTAATCGCCAACATAATTCCTAAATTAGCAATAGATCTACGCAAAGTATCAATGTCATTTATACCAATGGACAAACCAATCCCTAAAATTGGCCCCATTAATGGGGAAATTAACATGGCTCCAATTACTACAGCTGTAGAGCTTATGTTTAAACCGATAGATGCAATTAATATGGAAAAAACTAAAATCCAAGCGGTATGCCCTTTCATGGCAATATTATCTTTTATGCTTTGAATGGTTTTATCCTTATCGGTATCATGACGAATATCTAATAATTCTCCAAAAAAAGTCTTTAAGCTTTGCTTAGAAGCTTTAATGTCTTTTTTTACATCTTGCTTGGTTTGCTCAATTTTTTTTTCTTGTGCTTCTTTTTTTTCTTCCATCTTATTATCCTAAATTCATTTTAATTAGGTTAATTTTTCTTTAAATTGTTTTTTTACATCGGCAACAATTTGTTTAATATCTTGTTCTTTATCTTTAGGGCAAATCAACAAAACGTTATCTTTTTCAACAACTATAAAATTATCTAAACCTTGAATTACTACATGTTTTCCTTTTTTTGTTCTTACTATATTATTTGTAGCATTTCTAAAAATAGTTTGGGCGTTTACAACAGCATTTTCTTTAGAATCTTTTGGTAATTTATCATATAACGAACCCCAAGTTCCTAAATCATTCCAACCAAACTCTACGGGTAAAACATGTACATTAGTTGCTTTTTCCATAATACCAAAATCAATAGAAATACTTTCTGCCTTAGCATAATTATCTTCTATAAAATCATCTTCAAAATTAGTATTATACACATGGTTTCCAACACAAAATAATTTTTCCATTTCTGGAAGGTTTTTCTTAAAAGCTTTAAGTATGCTTTTGGTACTCCATACAAAAATACCTGCATTCCAAAGATAATTTCCTTGAGATAAAAAGGATTTTGCTTTTTCTAGGTTTGGTTTTTCGGTAAAATTAATTACTTTTTTTATTGCTGTATCTCCTTCAAACTGAATATAACCATAACCCGTATTTGGATTGGATGGTTTTATTCCTAAAGTCATTAAAATATCTTTATCCGTACAAGCGTCAAAAGAGGTTTCAATATTATTCAAAAATTCTTTTTCGTCATCAATCCAATGATCGGATGGCGCAATTACCATAACTGCTTCTTTATTAATTGCATTTACTTTTAATGCTGCGTATAAAATGCAAGGCGCTGTATTACGCATTATTGGCTCTAATAATAATTGCGTTTCGGTTATATTTGGCAATTGCTCTAAAACTATTTTTTTATACCTTTTATTAGTAGATATTAATATGTTTTCGGTTGGAATTAATTTTTCAAACCTTGCAAAAGTTCGTTGTATTAAACTTTCACCAACGCCAAGCATGTCATGGAATTGTTTTGGAAAATCACTAGTACTCATTGGCCAAAAACGTGAGCCAATTCCACCAGCCATTATTACAGCATAATAATTTTTATTTTTACTCATTTAGTTTTTTATTAATTTAACCTCTGCATTTGGATGAAATAAATACTCTTTTTTTGTTTTTATTTCCATACATTTATAACGAACTCTTCTTTTATTTCCTTTGATAAATATACGATTATTATGTTCAAACATACTTTGTAAAGGAATCTCAAAGATATAATTCTTATCGGACTTTGCATCATATTGTTTTAAAGCTAGAGAAAGTTGAATATCCGTATCGGTACTTGCTTTTGGGTTTCTAAGATAGTTTGCTAAAATAGAAAGTAATTCTTTTGGAAATATTACTGTATTTAAAAATGGGAGCATTAAATGTTGAAAATTCATCTTCCACTCAATACCATGTGGCTTTACTCTTTTGTACTTTTTATAGGTTATCAAATGTGCGACTTCATGAATAAAGGTTATTAAAAAACGATAGGAATTCAAATCATTATTAATGGTTATTTGATATTTACCATTTTTCAAAGGTCTAAAATCGCCATGTTTGGTTTTTCTATTGTTCTTTATAATTAAATGAAATGGATGTATGTCTAACAAACTTTCTACCAAATTAATGGATGTTTCAGGAATGTATTTATGGATAGTTTTATATTTAGACATCAATCGCATTTGTTGCAAGATAAACTATTTTTAAAAAATATTCATACTATTATTTTTCGAAAAAAAATTATTTATGGTGTAGAGTTAGAAACCTGTAAAACTTTACCATTAAACATTTTATTACCTATTAATGCAAAGTTCGCAATATAATCTGCCATTTGAGTTGCGGTTATTGGTGCTTTATAATCTGGGAAAGCTTCGGCTAACATTTCGGTTTGTACTGCTCCTAAAGCTAGCGTATTAAATGCAATGCCACTTTCTTTATATTCTTCGGCAAGTAATTCAAATAGTGTAATTACGGCTCCTTTAGAAGAACTATAAGCGGACAACCCCGCAAATTTCATAGAACCTTGAATGCCGCCCATACTACTTATTGCAATGACATGGCTATTTTTTTTCATAAATGGCAAACAAGTTTTGGTTACTTCAGCTACAGCAAAAACATTTACATTATATACTTCTAAAAAAATTTGATATGTTGTTTCTGCAAAAGGTTTATGCACTAATTTACCTGCATTATTAATTAATATATCTATTTGTTGCCAATTTTTACGTACAAAAGAAGTTATTTTACTTAGTTCGCTTTTTTTAGTAATATCAAGTTCTAATACAGTAACATGGTTTGGAAAATCAAGTAATTTAGCTCCGTTTCTTGAAAGTGCCAAAACGTTGTGTTTTTGCTTTGCAAAATAAGTTACCAACGCAAAACCAATTCCTCTACTGGCACCTGAAATTATTATATTTTTCATTGGCTAAATTTAGTAAAAATAATGGTACGAGAAAATGAAATAAACAAAAAAAAGCACCTATCTAAGATAAATGCTTTAGTAACTCATTGTGCTATAAACTAAATTTATTTAAGTTTTAAATGTAATGCAACATTTACAGATTTTGCTATTTTTTTGGCTAATTTACTTTTAACTATTATTCCATAATCGGTAACTTTTACCGTAAATTTAGTAGTTATAATAACTACGCCATCAATTAAACTTACCATTGCTGGCACTGTAACATCTTTAGTAACGCCATGAAAAGTTAATTTACCATTAATAGTATATTCTTTAGGCACACCTGATAAGCTGCCCTTTTTATAATCTACAATAGTTCCTGAAAATTTTGTTTTAGGAAATTCTTTTGAGTTTACCCATTTTTTTGAATTAAAATGCTTTTGCATTAAGGCTTTTTTAAATCGAAATCCTTTAACTAAAGACAAAACAGCAATAGTTCCATCGTCTTTCAATACAGCGCTTGTTGTTGTATTTATGGCAGCAACTGGCTCAAAATTAGGTGTGGATGCTTCAAATTTTACAACACCACTTTTGGTTGTTAGTTTTTCTTGTGCAATTGTTGTGAGCGCAATTAATAATGTTAATACTACGATTAATTTAGATTTCATAATTTTTGATTTTATTATTACATTGTATAGGAAGTATTTTACTTCACTATATTTTTGACGTTTTATTTAAATATCACTTACAAAAATAATTTATTTACTTTTACAGAAAAGACTATAATAGTCCACCACCTTAAACTAAACAAATTATGTGCCGTAAAAAGGTATAAGCATAAAATAAACTTTATACTATCATGAAAAAAGCACTTATTGCCTTAATTATTTTATTAGTTGTGACTTATATTGGTTACAATTATGTAATGGCAACTCCAAAAGACATTCAAACTTCTAAAGCAGATTATTCTTTAGATAGCAGTATCTTTTCTAAAGAATTTACAACAGACTTGGTTGCATCTGAAAAAAAATATACCAAAAAAGTAGTTTCTTTAAAAGGTAAAATAACCGAGGTTGAAAATGATGGCATTACTATTAATAAGACTGTTTATTGTAAATTAGATAAAACAACTGGTTTAAAAGTTGGGAATCAAATAGAAGTAAAAGGTTTATTTATTGGTTATGATGAATTATTAGAAATAATTAAACTAGATCAATGTTCTATTGTAAAATAGAACTATTCAGCATAACCTTCATTTGCCCAAAAAGTAATAACATCAATATTTGCTTGAGACATTTTTCCTGTTGGCGGCATAATTTCATTGGCACCATCGGCTAAATTTATTCTAATTAAGAGGTTTCCATTTTGGGTGTTTTCTTTAACTTCTTGATACGTTTCTAACGAAAATGGACCATTAGCATTTGGGCTACTATTATGACACGAAACACAATTAGAATCTATAATTGCCTTTACATAATCTGTATACGTAAATCTATCTTCGCAAACTATATCTATCAAATCAGATTCGTTTGCATCGGCACAAGAAAAAAAAGATATGAATACTAATAATACGGTAGTTATTTTATTATTCATTATTATTATTTTGTGCTAATTTATAAAAAAAATAATAATTCTCATCAAAAACTGTATCTTTGATAATCTTAACACATTAATTATGAACAAAATACGCTATACTCTTTTATTGCTATTATTAAGTTTTAACTTGTTTTCACAAGATGACCTTATAGGTGACTTAGAAAAAGATATGAAAATCGATACCAAAATTAATAATACTTTTGAAGCACTAAAAATCATCAATATTGAATCAACTGAAATTGCTGGTAAAAAAGAGTTTTATTTATTAATTGCCCATCGTTTTGGATCGGTTAAAAATGGATTTAGTGATTTATTTGGTTTAGATCTAGCAACTATAAAGTTTAGTTTTTTTTACGGAGTTAATGATTGGCTACAAGTAGGTATGGCTCGAAGTAAATTTAGAAAAACTTACGATTTTAATGCTAAATACAGAATCTTAACACAAAAAACAGATGGTATTCCTTTTACTATTACGGGTTTTAGTAGTGTAGGTATTAATACGCTATTAGACAAAGATAATTACCCAAAATTAGAATTTAAGCATCGGTTGACTTACTTATCGGAATTACTAATATCAAGTAAAATTAATGACGCTATTTCCTTACAGGTTTCTCCTATTTTCATACATGAAAATTTGGTAAATAATCCTAATCAAGCTAACTCACAATTCGCTTTATCGCTAGCTGGTAGTTTTCAATTTTCTAGTAGTTTATCGCTAACCGCAGAATATACACCACATTTTAACAGAGCTTCTAATTCTAGCTTTAAAGATGCGTTATCTATCGGTTTAGATTGGCAGGTTGGCGGTCACGTTTTTCAATTAATGTTTACTAATTCACAACAGCTAAACGATTCTCATTATGTTACCAATGCAACTGGTGATTGGGGAAAAGGAGATGTTTTCTTTGGGTTTAATTTATATCGTGTATTCTAACACTTAAGGAAAAGTAATGTGTTGGTATGCACCAATGTCTGAACTAATAGTTCTATCAACTCCTAAAATATCTTTTTGCAAGTCCACATCGCTTAAAACCGAAGGGTCTGCTTGATTATTTGCAAAAGAATCATCTCCAATTATTAGATTTACTTTTTCTTCCGAAGTATCGGTATTAAAAAAATTAGGGTCTTCATTAAAAATGTTATTTAGATACAAGCTCGTATCATCAAAATCATACAAAGTATCATTTTCAAATTGATTATTGGTATCGTTAAATTTAAGTAAACAATTTTTAAATTGATAATTAAAAATAGTTGCAGAACCCGTTTTATCTAAGAAAAACTCTAAATTTTGACTGCCGTAAATAATACAATTCGTGAAATTTGCGGTAAGATCTGAAACCAAAATTGCAGTGGCTGTTTCTAACGAGTTTGTTAATAATAAACTTGGCTGTTGCCTATTAGAATGGCGCCAATAATTTGCAATAGTAGAGTACTTAAAATTATAAGTGCCACCTAAAATTGAAGAAAAAGAGGCTTGTCCATTATTACTAATAACCACGTTTTTTGCAGTTATTTTTGCATTACGACCTAACATACCATAACTGGTTGTGTTGTATATTTGTGTGTTTTTTAAAAGCAACGTCTCTTGTGTTGTTGCTGCGTTAGAGTCTACTAACAAACCAATCGTTGCATTTTTAATTGTGGTATGATTAAATACCGAATTTACACTGCCTTCTCTTAGCCAAATTGTGCCCCATTGCCCAGGAACTTCTTGGTAATTATCTTCTAATCTATCGCCTTGAAAAACTACTTGGTTTTCAAAATCTTCGGTTAAGGATGGCAAGCCATTTACAATTAAACTTCCTCCATCTTGAATTATAATGCCTGAATTTTCATGAAAAAATAATTTTGTCCCTGCTTCAATAGTTAAGGTTTTTCCAGATGGAATCCCAACATAATTATAGATCAATATGGGTTTGTCATTCGTAAAAATAGTATCGTTTAAAATGTTTCTTCCTCTTATAGAGATATCATTCGTTGCATCTAAAACTACGTTTTCATATTCAAAGCCATCCAATATTTGTATTCTGTTTGGTCTAATTAAATTTACGTCTAACACTAATGCTTCTAGTGTTACTTTTTGTTGATTGGAAGCATCATCAAAAAGTATTTTATCTTTATACATGAAATTTGGATCTGTTACTTGATCAAAATCAACAGTAACTTCAGCAAAAACATAAATACTATCTTTTGCTAGGATAGAAATATTATCGAAAGATTTACCTGAAATACCATCAACATTCAATCTATAAAAAGAATTATTTCCTCTTTCTAATCTAATATTAGGAATCATAATAGCGTCTTTACTATTGTTTTTTACCGTAAAACGATGTGTACTAGAGCTTATATCATCAAAAACACGATTAAAAAAAATGGTGTCTTTAGAGAAAATTAAATTACCATTACTTAAAATAGTATCGAAATCTTTTCGACAAGATGTTAGTGTTAAAATAAAAACTCCTAGAACTAATGTGTAAATGAATCTCATAACCTAATAAAAACTTTTTTTAAAGAGAATTATTGTTTTTTATACCATTTAATTTCAAATAATTTATTCCATTTTTTTCCAGTAACAAAAAGCCGCTTATTTTCGGAATCGTATGCAATTCCGTTTAAAACATTCTCTAAACCTCTTTGACCAGCTTTAGCCTGTAAACCATTTAGATCTAAAATTCCTTCAATTGCTCCATTAGTAGGATTAACAATTAAGATATAATTTTTTTGCCAAACATTAGCAAATATTTTTCCATCAATATATTCTAATTCATTTAATTTTTCAATTTTTACTTTATTGGTATAAGTTTCAATATAATGTTCTTCTTTTTGGGTATCGGCATTTAAAAACCACATTTTTTCTGTTCCATCGGTTTTAATAAGGTGCGTTTTGTTATGTGATAAGCCCCAACCTTCTATACTTCTATTATACGGAAAACTATTTAAAAATTTAAAATCAGCAACATCGTAAATATAACCTTCGCCAGCTTTCCAAGTTAGTTGGTAAATTTTATTGTCTTTAATCGTCATTCCTTCGGCAAAAATATCTTTTTCTAAACTTATTTTTTGCAAAACTTTACCTGTTGTTAATTCTACTTTACGTAGTGATGACTCGTTATATTGCCCAGTACTTTCATAAATAAAGCCGTTATGAAATTCTAAACCTTGCGTAAATGCATTGGCATCATGTGGATATTCATTTACAATTTCGTACTTATAAATGGCAGGTTTGTTTTTAGGTAAATGTAAAACCGTATTGGTTAGTTTTTTATTTTTATCTTTATAAAATACAATGGCAGAAATTACATGAACGCCCATTCTTTCATTACTTAAATCAAAAGTAGTATTAGTACTTGCTTTTTTTCCATTTAAAGAAAATAAAACTGAATCTATGGCTTGGTTGTTTTTCTCGGTAACTTTTACTGTAAACTTTCCGTTTTCAGCAACTTTTTTTGGCGTTTCTAAACGTAATTTATATTCATTATCACACGAAGTAATAATAAAAACAACAATCAGAAGTAATCCTACTTTAATTTTCATTATTTAAAATTTGGTGCAAATTAATACTTTATCAAAGAAGTATTGTTAAAAAAATAAGAAAAATGAATGATTTGGTTTATTTAAAACCTGAGTTCGACCTAAGATTTGTTTTCAGTTTGAATGAATTTTTATTCAATTTGAAGTCAAATTTAAGAAGGGCTAACTGGTTAGCTTGAAAAAATTTGACAAAAACTGGTGAAAACTCATCAAATCCGAAGGAAACACAAAGAAAAGGCAATATTTTTTATAAAAATCTTTGAAATATCTAGATATTTTTATTTCAAACCTCACCTTTTCTTTGTGTTCTGAAAATTAAATATTAGGTCGAACTCAGGTTTAAAAATCATATTTTTTTTCGATAGCAAATTTCACTAAATCCGTACTGGTTGTTATACCTAATTTCCTTGTCATGTTTTTTCGATGTGTATCAACAGTGAACTTTGATATTCCTAATTTTTCACCAATGTCACTCGATTTTTTTCCATTGGCAATTAAGTGTAATATTTCTTTTTCTCTCCTAGATAATATGCCTTTTTTTTGAACTTTTCTCTTTTCTTTTATTCTATATTTTTTTAAATTGGCTAATACATTTGGGTCAAAATACTTTTTTCCGATAGCTACCTTTTTTATAGCTTCACGAATAATTTTTAATCCAGAGTTTTTTAAGATATAACCATGCGCGCCTGCCTTTAACATTTGATCTACTGCTTTTGGCTGATCAAACATTGAGAAAGCCAATACATTTATATGAGGAAATTCTTTTTTTATTATTTTTGTAGCTTGAATTCCATCCATAATAGG
The DNA here is from genome assembly GCA_964582005.1 of uncultured Flavobacteriaceae bacterium. Taxonomy (GTDB): domain Bacteria; phylum Bacteroidota; class Bacteroidia; order Flavobacteriales; family Flavobacteriaceae; genus S010-17. The sequence continues at coordinate 22,732 of CAZOQL010000016.1, forward strand.
CATTCTAATATCGGTAATCACAACATTTGGTTTCATTAGTCTTACCATTTCTATTAATTCCTCACCATTAAGCGCAGTGCCAATAATTTCAATTTCCTCGTAATCTTTAAAAAAGGAACTTACACCGTCAATTAAGGCTTGGTGGTCTTCGGCAAAAATAACACGTATCATATTTTTATTTTATAAATTTTTATGTAAAGGTATTTCAATGATTATTGTTGTTCCTTTACCTATACTAGAATCAACAACAAAAGCACCTTGCAACCTTTCTACTCTTTCTTTTACTGTTTGTAACCCTAAACCTAAGGATAATTTCTTTGTTTCATAGCCATTACCATCATCTGAAATTATAATAGAAAATTCGTTATCAAATAACGTAAGATCAATAGTTGCTTTCTCCGCATTGGCATGCTTAACAATATTGGTAACTAACTCTTGAATTATTCGAAAAATAGCTATTTCAATAGCAGCGCTTATTGGTTCTTCTAAACCAAAATCTATTACTTGAATTTCCGTTTTATTGGTATTTGTTATACTAATAGCCAATGCTTGTACGGATTCTAATAAATTTAAATTTGCAAAGGAATTAGAATGTTCTTCATGCGCCATACTTCTAACTGCATTATAGGTTTCGTCTAACAAAGTATTAGAGTTTTCTAATAATTTTAGCTGTTTTATATCTCCTTTTCGGTTGGCAATTTCTATATAATTATCAAATTGTAATGACAGAACTGCCAATTTACTTCCTAAATTATCGTGTAAATCTTCTGCTATTCGTTTGCGCTCTTTTTCTTGTCCTTCAAGCATGGCATCCATCGTTTTTAATTCTTGTTTTTTTACTAAAGATACTAGCTTTTGATGTTCAATTTCTTTTTCCTTTTTTAAAATTTCTCTTTTTCTACGCAAGTTCGCAAAACCTAATATACCAACAATTAGTATTGTTGAAAAAACAATCCCAGTAATAACCAAATAGAGTTGTTGCTTTTTCTTATCTGCTAATAATTGTATATTTTCTTTTTCTTTTTTTTCGGTTTGGTATTTTGTTTCAATATCCGAAATAGCAATATTTTGAGCCTTAACATCTACACTGTCTTTGTATGCCAAATATTTAGTTAAATAAAAGTGAGCTTTTTTATAATTTTGTGTGTTTTCATAACTATTAGACATTAAAGTATATAGCATTTTTTTTGAGTTGTTTTTATGAACAACTATAGGTATGGTATCTGCTTGATAAAAATACCGCAATGCTTCTTTATGATTGTTTTCATTTCTATATGATGTACCTATATTTAAGGTTACTGAAAAAGCAATTTCATTTTCTTTTAATAGTAAAAATAATTTTAATGCTTTTTTATAAAATATACGTGCTGAGTCTTGTTTGTGATAAAAATTAGATACAATAATACCTTTATTATTATTAATTTTAGCCAACGCAAAAGTATCATTAACCATATTGCAAACTATAATAGCTTTATCAAAATTTTTAATTGATTTTTTATAATTAGTTGGATTAAAATTTAAACTAGCATAACCAATATAAGCTTTTATTAATCGGTTGTTATCGTTATTTTTAATTGCATATTGGTAATATTTATTTAAATAAACTGTTGCTTGCTTATTAACATCTAAATTTTCACGAAATTGCAATAATAAAAATTTAGCATATTGTATATCAGCTAACTTTTCAAGATTATTAAAATTTGCATATAACTTTTCTGCCTTTTTAAAATACTCTAAAGCAAGACCAGCCTCATTCTTTTTATCATTATATCTACCCAATAAATAATACAAATTTGCTTTTTCAGCAGGTTTTAAGGTAATTGTGTCTTTTAAAATATTAGGTACTACCAAATCTAAAGAGTCAATTTTATTTTCATTTAATAATCGATCTGCCAAAATTAATTGATTATTATTATTTTGGGCATACAAAAAAATACCAGTAGGTAAAAAACCTACTGATATTAGTATAAAAATTATTATTATTTTATTGATATTCACCCAATAATTTAATTATTACATTAATATTATTCCTCCATTATAAAATCTTGGTCCATCAGCTGCTTTTGCATTCTCAATACATTTATTTGCATTAACATCATCTTTATTAACTTTATCTACTAAACAATTATAAGTGTTAGAATTTAAATCTAACTCTTGTGAATTATTCATTACAAATATACGCAAACCGTTTCCGTTCTCTAATAAATTTATATCTAAATCTAATTCACTAATACTCACGTTAGTTTGTATTACGTAATTTGTTGGTAATTTTGCAACTTCTTCTGTATTACCTCTAGTTATAAGGTATAAAATTGCTGCATTATTTTCTGTTGAAATATTATAAACTCTTAATAAGCTATAATCTGCTAAAGGAACAGGTATTTCTAAAGAAATAATATCATTTGCAATATCAATTTTTGTAGTTGTACTATTTACTTCATAATTCTTAGTATAGTTGTTGCTTTTAGCAAGTGGTACTATTTTAAAAGAAGTATCTATTGCTTGTGTTTCATCAAATACACTTTCTTGTGTACAGCTATTAAAAGTTAAAATAATAAATAATGTGATAATTGTTTGGTAAAAGTTACGTGTTGTCATAATGTAAGAATTTAAGATTATTAATTTTACAAAGATAGCACACAAACCTATACCAAAAAATACCTACAAGTAGGTAGTTTTTTTTTGCGTTTTTTGGTCAAAAACAGCCCTTAACATGTTAATACACATTTAGTTGTGATGAGTTTTTGCCTTTTTTTTCATGTTCACGAAATTTACGTGTTTTTGAAAAAAAACGCAGATTTTAGTGTTTTCTAAAAAAAACCTTACTTTTTTTTAGATTTCATAGTAAAACAACTCATTTACTATACTAATAAAAGGAAACTATCAAATTAATGATAGTTTCCAAATTAATTAAAACAAATAGATTTTAATTAATTCCCCTTAATTTTAAACAATCTAAAAAAGTAAGCTATTACGCATTACTTAAATTAGTTGTTATTTTAAAAGGAAGCTACTATTGTATAAGTAGCTTCCTTACGAATAGAAAATTTATTTATTAATTAGCCCCTTAATTCTAATTAATGATTTTCTAAACAATATATTAATGAACTTAATTCTTATAATCTCTTACACTACAAATGTACAACATAAAAGTAATGCCAAAAAATACCTACAAGTAGGTATTTTTTTTTTGTGTTTTTTAATCAAAAAGCACTATTAATAAATTGAAATATAGTTAGTTATAGTGTTTTTTTTCTCTTTTTTTAATGTTCACGTTTTTTGACAAAAAAAAAGAAAAAACGCAGATTTTTCTATTTTTCAAA
>CAZOQL010000017.1:0-26025 GCA_964582005.1 uncultured Flavobacteriaceae bacterium
ACATTACTTTATATAAAACGAGCAAATAAATACTTTCCAACTATTGAAAGAATATTAGCTAAAAATGGCGTACCAGATGATTTTAAATATTTAGCATTAATAGAAAGTGGTTTACTGAATGTTACTTCGCCAGCTGGAGCTAAAGGTGTTTGGCAAATTTTAAAAGGTACTGGAAGAGAATTAGGTTTAGAGATCAATAAAAATGTAGATGAGCGCTATCATTTAGAAAAAGCGACTCAAGCAGCATGTGATTACTTAAACAAAGCTCATAAAAAATTTGGTAATTGGACAATTGCAGCAGCAGCATACAATGGAGGAAGAGCTGGTATGTTGAGGCGTTTAGACAAACAACAAGTGAAAAATTATTATAACTTACTACTTGGCGAAGAAACTTCTAGATACGTTTTTAGAATAATTGCTGCAAAAGAAATTTTAACACATCCAGAAAAGTATGGATTTGTGTATGACACCGAAGATTTATACAATCAAAAAGAAAGTTATGAAATTGAAGTAGATACCATAATTAAAAACATTGCCAGTTTTTCTAAAAACTACGGTTTAAACTACAAAGAATTTAAAGTTTTAAATCCTTGGTTGAGAGAAAATGTTTTAAACAATGCTTCTCGTAAAAAATATAAAATAAAAGTACCTATTAATTAAATTACTACCTAACTTCATTCATTTGTATTTTGTCTTTTTGCTTGGCATATTGGTAGCCTTGTTTCCACCATTTAGACATTAATTTCTTATTAAATATTAACGAATTGGTTGTTAAAACTGTTGGCGTATAATACAAATTAAGTTTTACATTGTTTTTTACAGCTTCCAATTTACCAATGGCAATATTTTGTTGTTCTACTTGATCTAACATAAATTCCATTACTGTAGATAATAATGAAAAAGGACTTGTAGATGGCATTCTACTTAAATGCTCTACTTCGGTTTCTAAAATTATAACGTCTACTTCGGTAGCGCCAAGTTCAATCGCTTTTTGTATTGGCACTAAACAACCAAAGCCACCATCGGCATATTCAAAATTATTTTTTTTCATTAAACTCATAAATGGTACGTAATTACACGAACCCCAAATCCAATCACAATAATCTTCGTACGTACAATCGTTAATAGACTTATACTCTACTTCGTTTGTGGTTAAATTCGAAACGGTAACTACTACTTCTTTATTCGATTTTTTAACTTTATTAAAATAATTTTCGGTTATGTTTTTTTTTATAAATTTGAGTAAATTTTTACTTTCACCAAAAGTTTTACGCTTTTTCATAAAATTCCAAATGGTATTTAAATGCCGAACGCCAACCACTTGAACACCATGAACTCGCTTTAAAAAAAAGGGATTATTATTAAAAATAGTACGTTGCTTAATATTAGAATATAAATGCTCTAACTCGTCTATTTTATTTAACGCTAAATGAATAACCATCAAACTACCAGTTGAAGTACCTAAAACAACATCGTAATCATGTTTTTTTTCTTTCATTAGGTATTTTGCAACACCACCAGCAAAAGCACCTTTACTTCCACCACCAGATATTACCAAAGCTCTTTTTTCCTTTTCCACTTTTTAAGAATTACACTTTTAAATTAATTAGTATTACTTTTGTTTGAATTACTACAATCATATTACAAAATTAAGCATTATATGAAACTTAAACCCCTTTTACTCCTACTTTTAAGTATTTTTTTATTTTTTTCTTGTAAAAAAGAAATAACCTATAAACCAAGGATTATTAAAAACATTACTTTACAAAAATTTGACCACACCAAATTTGGCTTAAAAAATTTAAGCAGCATTAGAGCTATTGAAATTGTAGATAGTACTGCCTATTTTATTGGTAGTAACTCCAAAATATATGCTTTTTATAAAAATGGTAATTTTTTAATTACACCTAATACTTTTTTTGGCGATTCTATTGTTAATTTTAGAGCATCGGGACATGCAAAAGATAAATTATATGCTTTAAGTATTGAAAGTCCCGCTTTATTATACCAAATTACTTTGGATGAAACAGAGGGTTTAAAAAACCCGAAAATTGTCTATAAGGAAATGCATGAAAAAGCATTTTATGATGCTATGGCATTTTTTGATGATACGTATGGTATTGCTATTGGCGATCCAACAGAAAATTATTTGTCTATATTGACCACGAAAGATGCTGGAAATTCTTGGCAGAAAATAACTTGTGAAAAACTACCAAAATTACTTGATGGCGAAGCTGCTTTTGCAGCAAGTAATACCAATATTGCTATTAAAGGAAGTAATGCTTGGGTCATTACTGGTGGCAAACAATCACGAGTATTACATACGTCTGATATGGGTGAAACTTGGGAGATTTACGACACACCTATGATTAACGGAAAAAGTAGTACTGGTGGTTATTCTATTGCCTTTAGCGATACTGAAAATGGTATTATTTGCGGCGGTGATTATACTAATAAAACGGGTAATGTTGCCAATAAAGCCATTACTACGGATGGTGGAAAAACTTGGCAACTCGTAGCTAACGGAAAAGAACCTGGTTATATTAGCTGTGTACAATATGTACCAAACACCAATGGTAAAGAACTCTTTGCGGTTTCTACCGAAGGCATTTACTTTTCTAACGATAGCGGTTTATCTTGGTTAAAAGTAAATGACGAAGGTTATTTTACCATTAAATTTGTAGATAAAAACAAAGCTTGGCTTGCTGGTAATGGAAAAATTGCTAGAATGGTTTTGGAATAGTAACTTATTTTGTGAAAAAACCAAAAATATGCGTTTTTTTAAAAAAAAGCACTTTTTTTGTGAACATGGCTTTTTTAACAAATTTTGTGTGTAAATTACTTATTATAAATGTGTTATAATGAAAGCTGCATAAAAAAAAATAAAACTACCTACTTGTAGGTATTTTTTGGTACGTTTATTTGTTTTAACTTTGTCGAAATAAATTAATCAAAAATAAATAGAATTAAAAAGGACACCTCATATTTGATTTACAGACCAATAGAGATACCCTGCCAAACTAAAGTTTAACAAAACAAAAATACGTTTTTTATTATTAAATATCTCGTTTTGTTAGGCTTTGGTTTTAAGTATTCTACTTTAACACATATACTTCCACTTAAAACAAGATAATGGTCAATTAATAGGTCAATACACAAACAAACCATTTTTGACAACCTAATTACAAGAATGGTTAATAATAAACATATTGGTTTAAAGCAAATTAAGATAAGAACCTAAGCTAACACCTCTATAAGTTTTAATTCAACTGATATAGATGTAATTGTTGAATTAGCAACTACGTTACCCTTTTAATGTATCAATACCAGATGAAGAAAAAGTTAGGCAATTATTCTACAGTTCTTTATTCGATAAAGTAAAAACATTAATGCAAACTGAAAGAAACAAAGAACTTACCAAAATTGGAGTTGTCGTAAAAACTCCTGACCATGTTTATTTACAATATTATGATTTTACAAAGTATTGTTCAGATTGCAAGCAACAACGAGTAGTTTTTGATTGGGGTTTTATGTCTCTAACCTTTACCTATAACTTTGGTACTGGAAGTGGTGGTAGCTTATCTGTAAGTAATTTTACTTTTAATTTTAATCAAGCTCAAACAACTGGTATAAATATTTTTGGTATGACAAAAAGAAATGGTGTATGGCATGGTAACCGCATGGCCTTTGAAGAATAAAATTTAATTGTCAGAATAATGTTTAGCCAACTGACTAAACATTATTCTTTTATAAAACAAACTATTATAAAATCATGAAAACAAAATTAGCCGTATTTTTATTATTATCAATTATTTTTACACAAGCTCAAACGGAGTGTAGTATAGAAAAATCAACTTTTGGTATACAAATTGGGTTTTTAGGTATATGGGTTCATAATGAATTTAAAATATCAAACCAAATAGCATTAAGAAGTGAATTTGGATTAGATAGTGGGATACTTGGTGGTTCTCTTTATCCAAAAAATGGATTTCTAATGACTCCAATAATTACATTGGAACCCAAATGGTATTATAATTTGTGTAAAAGAACTGAAAATTCAAAAATGATTCGAAATAATAGTGGGAATTTCACATCTATAAAATTAAATTACAATCCCGATTGGTTTATCATATCCAATATTAACAATATTAATATTGTTAATCAATTTTCAATAATACCAACATGAGGCATGCGAAGAACTATAGGAAACCATTTTATGTATGAAACTGGTATCGGTTTAGGGTATAAGTATATATTCTCTAATAACATAGGATTTCCAAGTAGTAAAAGTCAAGCAGTTATTAATTTACATTTAAGAATAGGTTATTCTTTTAAATAAAAAAAAAAAAAAATGAACAAAAAAAAATATTTATCATTTTTCGTATTATACATTTTTATAAAAATAACTTTACATGCTCAAGAACCAATTATAGTTTCAATTACTGAAGATTGTAACCCTGTAAGTGGTAATTTTAATTTTGATAGCATTTTGAATGGTAAAAATAATTATCTCAACCAAATTATAAATACAAGTACTGGAGAAATAACGATTATTGAAATAGGTTTTGATGGTATAAAGTGGGTTTTATATACAGAAAATGATTTAACAGATATTGGTTTCTATAATTTAAATATACCTAATAATCTATTACCTCCAAATACAGGTTGGCAAGTATTTGATTGTGATAACGGTACAATGTCAATAATTGGTGGCGCTACAATATCTATACTTGAAAACCAAATTGAAAATTCACTTAAAATATATCCCAATCCTACTAATGGTAATTCGACTATAAGAATATTAAGTGATTTTGATATTCAAAGTGTAGCCATTTTAAACACATTAGGAGTAAATATTCAACAAATAATTACTCGAAGTATTACTAATAATATAATTATTCAATTGTTAGAACGCAAAAAAGGATTGTTCTATTTAAGGATAAAATATATTAATGGTAATATTAAAATCACTAAAATAATAATTAACTGATTTTCTAAAACAAACTCTCTATCAATTTTTCTTCGGTAATTCCTTCGGCATCGGCTTTGTAATTTTTCACGATACGATGTCTTAAAATACCAAAAGCAACGGCTTGTACATCTTCAATATCTGGTGAAAATTTACCATGAATTGCGGCATGTGCTTTTGCTCCTAAAATTAAATTTTGTGAAGCCCTTGGTCCTGCGCCCCAATCTATATACTGCTTAACCATATTGGTAGCAGCATCGCTATTCGGTCTTGTTTTACCAACCAAGCCAACAGCATATTCTACTACATTATCGGCTACTGGAATTCGTCTAATTAATTGTTGAAAATTAATTATTTCAGTTGCTGTAAGTACTGCATTTATCTTTTTATTCGTAGTAGAAGTCGTTCTTTTAACAACCTCAACTTCTTCTGCAAAAGTTGGGTAATCTAAAAATATAGAAAACATAAAACGATCTAATTGCGCTTCGGGTAACGGATACGTTCCTTCTTGTTCAATTGGATTTTGTGTAGCTAGTACAAAAAACGGCTTGTCTAATTCATAAGAATGTCCTGCAACTGTAACAGTTCGTTCTTGCATAGCTTCTAATAATGCCGCTTGTGTTTTTGGTGGCGTTCTATTGATTTCATCGGCTAAAATAATGTTAGAAAAAATTGGTCCTTTTAAAAACTTGAATTTTCTATTCTCGTCTAATATTTCGCTACCTACAATATCCGATGGCATTAAATCTGGTGTAAATTGGATGCGTTTAAAATCTAAGCCCAATGCTTCGGAAACCGAGTTTACCAATAAAGTTTTTGCCAAACCAGGTACACCAATTAATAAAGAATGTCCGCCACATAATATAGAAATAAGCACATGGTCAATGGCGTCTTCTTGCCCAATGATTATTTTTCCTATTTCAGCTTTTAGTACACCATAACTAGTTACTAATTTTTTAATTCCATCTACGTCTGACATCTTTATTTTATTTTGAATGTTGGATATTAAAGCACTTTAATTCTTCAACCAGTTATATTCAAAAGTACAACTTTTAAATTGATTGTGAATTTTTATATAGGTATCGTTAATTTTATCTTTCGTCCACTTTTCTACCAATTCTTTTCTTTTCTTTTGTAAAGCTAAATTTTTAATTTTAACATAATCTTCTTCTAGATTAGCTAAATGTGATGGCGTTTTACTAATGATTTTAATGATTTTATACATTTTTTCGCCTTCTCTAGTTTCTTCGTATAACACATCGGATAGTTCGCCTTCTTTTAATTCACTTATTCTAGCATATAAAGAAGGATCAATGTTAGTTAAATTAAAATGGGTATCGTTTGTTCTTGGATTAATTAATAAACCTTTATTTTTATTAGTATTTTTATCTGTAGAATATTTTAATACAGCATCTTCAAAAGTAATTTCATTACGTAATAATCTATTTCGCAATGAAGTCAATGTATCATTAACAACCTCTAAAGCTTTTTCCGTAATGTTAGTTTGTAATAAAATATGGCTTATATTTCTTTCTTTCCCTTTAATTTTATTTACTTTAATTATATGATAACCAAATTGGGTTTTAAAAGGTTCAGAAATTTCATTCTCTTCTAAGCTAAATGCAACTTCTTTAAATTCTTTCACAAAACCAGTTTGCTTGGTTATGGTATATTCGCCACCTTCGCCTTGTCCTTTTCTAGACGCTGCAGGATCTTGAGAGTATAATATTGCTTTCATTTTAAAACTAGAACCTGCTTCAATATCGGCTTTCATTTTATTTAATTTATCAATAATACTTTGCGATTCGCCCTCGTTTGGTTTTGCTTCTATAACGATTTGAGCAAGCTCAACTTCTGCACCAAATTCAGGTACACTATTTACATCTTGTAAACTTTTAAAATAACTAGAAACTTCTTGAGGTGTAACATCCGTTCCTGTTGTTATTTGTTGTTGCATTCTACGAATTAAAACGCCTTCTTTTTCAATATTAAATAATTCTTTTTTTATGTCACTTAGTTTATCAAAACCATAAAATTCTAAAACTTTTTCTTTAGAACCTAACTGTTTGGTAAAATAATCTATTCGCCTATCAACTTCAGAATTTATATTTGCATCATCAACTTCTATACTATCAATAACTGCATGATGTGCTAATAATTTATCATTCATTATTTTTTCAATAATAGAGCACTTAGAAATAGATTTTTTACTTTCATTATCTTGCTCTAACTGTTTTTTTACAGCAGTTACTTCGGAATAAAGTACAATTTTATCTCCAACGACAGCAGCTACGCCATCAATTTTTGTTCGTTTTTGAGCTATTATATTGTGGCTTGTAATTAATACCATTGCAAGGATAATAGCTTTATTTATATATTTCATATGTTCCGTTTTTAATCGCATCATTTAATAATGTCTGTTCTATTTTTTTTAATAATTTTAATTTTCTAGTGTGTAGAATCATTTGCCTTATGGTTGGTTCTACATAACTTTTTGGAGAAATTCTATTTCTAAAAAGTATTTTTTTAATCTTAACAAGATAAACGTTTAAAGAATCTTCTTTTACAATAACTTTATTTTTATTTTGCAGTGTTGCAATTTTAAATTCATTTAATGGTGGTATTATATTTAAGGCATCTGTGTATTTTATCCACATCGAGTCATTAAAATGATATGATTTTAATTCTATTTCTTTTGCTATTAACTCCTCTAAATCTTCTTTTTTTTCTGATTTAAATAAGGAAATGATTTTTTCTTTATCTAAAAGAGTATTACTAAAGTGAATGAATTTTAATTGTATTAATTCTTCATTCAAGGTAAATAATTCTTTATTTTTAACATAAAAACTATCTATATCTACCTGACCAACAATTGTATCTAAATTTTGAGAAACTACAGCTTCTCTATATTTATTTATTAGTAAATCTTCCTTGTATTTATTAACCAATAGGTCAATATCTACTAAATTTTCTTTAAGATTCATTTTTGCTTTATCTAAAAGCAATTGTTGTTTTGCCCAAGAATTTATAAAATTAGCCACCAATAAAAGGCTGTCTTTTTTATAGTTATTTTTTGGTAAAAAAGCAAGTACATCTTCTTTAAAAAGATACGTTTCATTTACTTTGGCAACAACTTTTTGTTCGTTAATTTTATTAGAATTAAAGAAAGAACAAGACGTTAAGCTTGTAATGAAAGCAATAAATAGTACTTGTTTTAAAAACATAAATTTAGCGATATTGTTTTGCTAGTTTTTTAAAAGTTTTCTTTTTCACTTTTACCGTGTATTTTTCTCTAAGATCTTTAATCCATCGCTTTTCTAAATAATCTTGATAATTACTTATAACCTTACCTCTTACATCACTTAATTGTTTAGGAGATGCCTCTAACAATTTCTTAACGTTAACAACTGAAAAATGGTTATCTTCTTCTTTATATAATTTCACCCCTTTTTCGGCAATAAAATTAACTGGTAACTTTTTAGAATCTAACTCAAAATCTCCTGAATTGAATAACACATGAATTGTAGCACCTTCATTTACCGCTTTTTTTATTTCATCTATTGTTTTCCCTTCTCGTAACAATTGCTCAACCAGAGTTGCTTTTTCTAATTTTGTACAAGAAGCTATTACGGCATGTACTCTTTCTTTCCATACATAATTAGAGGCGTTTTTTGTAAAGAAATCTTGTAATCCAACGCTGTCTTTTTCTGCTTTTGTCCAAATCTTTTTTTGTAACAAATCAAATAACAATAAACCATCTCTGTATTCTTGCAAGGTTGCAGCAAACTGTTTATTTTCATTTTCTAAATTATTTTTATAATATGCTATTATTTTTGCATTTACAAAATCATCATAACCTTTACCCTTATTTTTTGAAAGGTATTTTCTAAATTCAGTTACTTTATACGTTTCGTTTTCTATAGATAAAATTGTTTCCGCATTTAACGTATCTACTTTTGTTGCTTGCGCAATAACATGTAAGACTTCTTTATTTTGTTTTACTACATATTTATCTTTTAATCGATTTGCAATAGAATTACCTATTAAAACAGAACGTTCTCCTTTTTCTATTTTTTTAACCAAAACCTCTTTCAGCTCTTCAAAGGAAGCGATTGGATATTTTTTAATTAATTTCACAATATGCCAACCAAATTTTGTTTTAAACGGCTCGGAAACATCGTCAACATTTTGTAAAGAAAAAGAAACATCTGCAAAAGGCTGAATCATTTTACCTAAAGAAAATTTACGAATTACGCCTCCTTTTACTGCACTCGTTTTATCATCAGAATATTTTTTAGCTAAAAATTCAAATGTTTCCCCTTGTTTGAATTTTTGATAAATATCTTTAATTTGTTTTTCGGCATAAGCTGGCTCTGTTTTTTTATCTCGAATCATAATATGTGCTACCTTAATCTCGCCTTTAGATTCTCTTTTATCCTTTACTTTAAGAATATGATACCCAAATTTAGTTCTAAATGGCATAGAAACGTCTCCAACTTTTGTAGTATATGCAGCATTTTCAAAAGCATAAACCATAGAAAAAGCAGTAAAATAACCTAAATTACCTCCGTTTTGTTTAGCCGATGGATCTTGAGAATGTTTTTTAGCTATCTCTTCAAAACTAGCACCTTTAATGATTAACTCTCTTAATTCTAGCGCTTTATTATATGCTTTTAAAGTATCTTGAGGCTTGTCATTAGGTTTTGCTGTAATTAAAATATGACTTGCATTAACCTCTTTAGTCATACGATTGTATGCTTCAAGCACCAATTTATTTGTAACTTCTCTATCTTTTAGATAAGGCTCAATTAATTGATTTTTATATTTATTAAATTCAGATAAATAACTTGGTACGGTATCTAATTTTAAATCTTTTGCTTCTCTTAACTTAAGCTTATAGTTAATAAATAAATCCAAATATTCGTGAATGTTTTTTTTATTTTCTTCTGCAACAACATCTTTATTTTTATTATAAACACGTAAAAATTCCGAAACATAGACTTTATCATCATCAATATGCATCAAAATTTTATCTTTTTTTTGTTGCGCATTCAAAGCAAATACAACAAATAAAAAGGCAATAAAAGTATAATTTTTAATTTTCATAATTTTAATTTTAATCCGAAACAAAAGTAGGTATTCATTAGTTAATTTCAAGGTTTCAAAAATATTTTTTTTTTAGTAAAAAGCTGTTAAAAATATCACAAAGAAATCACTCCTTCAATCGTGTCAATTTCTTCATATTTTTGAATAATCTCGGCAACACTTCGCATTAAAACTACAATAGTAATGCTAGTATATTTAGCACTTTTAGATGGTTTTGTAGTAATCACAGTACCTAAGTGATTGAATCTATTTTCAATATCTACTAATTTTTTAGTGTCGGATGGAATAATAAACTTAAACATATACTTAGAAGGAAACGTAGTGGTTTCTTCTAATTTTGTCCTTAGCTGAGCATAATGTGATTCTTTTTTATCCATTTAAAGTGATTTGTGGCGAAAATATAAAAACATTTTATACTTTCGCAGTAAATAATTGATGTAATGCAAAAAAAAATTGTGATAACTGGCGGTCCCGGAACAGGGAAATCTACCGTAATTAATGAGTTAGAAAAACAGCATTACAATTGTATGCATGAAATCTCTAGAGAGGTAACTCTTATGGCGAAAAAAAGTGGCATTGAACAGTTATTTTTAAAAGACCCAATGCTTTTTAGTAAATTGCTATTAGAAGGCAGAATTCAACAATTCTTAAAAGCAAAAAAAACAAAAACAGATTTAGTGTTTTTTGATAGAGGCATACCAGATGTTTTTGCTTACATGAACTATTTAGGGGTAACTTACCCAAAAATATTTGTGGAAGAAAGCAAAAAAAAGATGTATCAAAACCCTGTTTTTTTAATGCCACCTTGGAAAGACATTTACATAACCGATAACGAACGCTATGAGAGTTTTGAGCAATCTTTAGCGATTCATAATCATCTAAAATTAGCCTATACAAGTTTAGGTTATGAAATTATTGAAGTGCCATTTGGCACTGCAAAAGAAAGAGCCTCTTTTATATTAAATAATATTTAGCATATTGATTTGACTGCACTTAACTTATTACAAAAATATTGGAAACACGATACTTTTCGTAATTCGCAAGAAGAAATAATTAATGCTTTAATTAATAAAAAAGAAGTACTGGCTCTTTTACCAACTGGTGGCGGAAAATCGGTTTGTTTTCAAATTCCAACCTTATTAAATGATGGTGTTTGCATTGTCGTTTCGCCATTAATTGCTTTAATGCAAGATCAAGTAAATAGTTTGGTAAAAAAAGGCATAAAAGCTATCGCAATTACTTCAAAACTATCCGAAGAAGAAATAATTATCGCTTTTGACAATATGCGTTTTGGTGCTATTAAATTTTTATATTTATCACCTGAAAAATTACAATCCGAATTTATTCAACAAAAAATAAAACAATTACAAGTTAATTTAATTGCCGTCGATGAAGCGCATTGTATATCGGAATGGGGTCACGATTTTAGACCTAGTTATCTGCAAATTCCTATTCTAAGAGAATTGCAACCAAAAGCCAATTTTATTGCCCTAACAGCGACTGCAACAGCCAAAGTAATAATTGATATTAAAAAACATCTGGAATTACAAAGTCCAATGGTATTTAAGGAAACTTTTTTTAGAAGAAATCTTGCCTATCAAGTTTTTGAAACCGAAGATATTTTATTTAAACTAAAACAAATTGCAACTAAAATAAAACAACCAATAATTGTTTATGTAAGTACTCGAAAAAAAACCAAAAATATTAGCGATTATTTAAATCAAAATCAATTTAAAAGTAGTTATTATCATGGCGGTTTATCTGCACAACAAAAAGAAAACGCATTTGATAATTGGATGCAAGAACGAACCAAAATAATGGTTGCAACCAATGCTTTTGGAATGGGAATCGATAAAGCCAATGTAAAAGCGGTTATTCATATAGATATACCTAATAGTATGGAAAATTATATGCAAGAAGCTGGTAGGGCTGGACGAAATAATCAAAAGGCATTTTCGGTACTACTATTTAATAAAGCAACTCTTTACGATTTTGATAAAAAAATACGTAAAAATTTAGTTTCGCTAAGTAGTCTAAAAAAAGTATACACCTTGCTTAATCAACATTTACAAATTGCCAAAGGAGAACAATCTATACATAAATACACATTTAACCTACAAGATTTTTGTTTTAAATATAACTTACCGCTATTAGAAACTTTTAACGCAATAAACATGTTAGAAAAAGAAGGCGTTTTACAATTAGAAGAAAATTTTAGACGAAAAAGTACTTTGCAATTTACTTGTAATAACAATACGGTATTTAAGTACATCAAAACACATGCTAAAAGCAAAGATTTAATTCAATTAATACTACGAAGTTATGGTGGTATTTTTGAAAATAAAATAGCAATAAACGAAACTTATTTAGCTAAAAAATTACAACTTTCAAACACTGCTTTAAAAACAATATTAACCGCTTTACAAAAAGATAAAATTGTAACTTACACACCACAATCTAACGAAAGTAAATTGTTGTTTTTAGTAATGCGAGAAGATAGCATTACGATAAATAGAATTGCAAAAAGCACCAGCCAACGCAATCAAATAAAAAAACAAAAAGCAGCTGCTATAACAGCATTTATAAACTCAACTGAAATTTGTAGAAACAAACAATTACTACATTATTTTGAAGAAAATTTTATCAAAAATTGTGGTATTTGCGATATTTGTTTACAGAAAAAAAAAGCAATCTACAATCCTAAAAAATTAGCAGAAAAAATACTTTTATTATTTGCCAACAAACAAGAATTATCCTCAAAAGAAATAGTAATTTTGCTTAACGAAGATGAGTTTACAATTATTAAAACATTACAACTTTTAGTAGAAAAAAAACACTTACAATTAAACAAGCAAAATAAATATAAAATAAAATGAGAGATTTACGAATTGTTTTTATGGGAACTCCCGAATTTGCTGTGAGTATTTTAAAAGGTATTTTAGAGAAAGACTATACGGTTGTCGGAGTTATAACTGCTGTTGATAAACCTGCTGGTAGAGGCAGAAAAGTACATCAATCTGCCGTTAAAAAATTTGCACTTGAAAACAATTTAAATATACTACAACCAAGTAATTTAAAATCGGAGTCTTTTCAAGAGGAATTAAAAGTTTTAAATGCTAATTTACAAGTTGTCGTTGCTTTTAGAATGTTACCAAAAAGCGTTTGGAACATGCCAAAATATGGTACTTTTAATTTACATGCTTCCCTTTTACCAGAATACAGAGGCGCTGCACCAATTAACTGGGCAATTATTAATGGCGAAACTAAAACTGGTGTCACCACTTTTTTTATTGATCAAAAAATTGATACTGGTGAAATTATTTTACAAAAAGAATGTCGCATTAAAGACGATGAAACTGCAGGAGAATTACACGATAAATTAATGGATTTAGGAACCAAACTAGTAAGCAAAACTATTAAAAAAATAAAAAAGAATACAATAGACACCAAACCACAACCAAATAGAGAACACAAACACGCTCCAAAAATATTTAAAGACACTTGTAAAATTGATTGGAATGATAATCTAAACAACATATACAATAAGGTGAGAGGTTTGTCGCCTTATCCTGTTGCCTGGACAAACTTACAAAATGGAGACACTACAATAGAGCTAAAAATATTTAAAGCAAAAAAAGAGTTTTTTTCAGAAACCCAACAAAGCCTTACTAGGGAACAAAAAATAGGAACTATTCTACATACCAAAAAAGAAATTAGAGTTGTCACCAAGCAAGGATTCTTACTCATAAATGAATTACAAATTTCTGGCAAACGAAAAATGGACACCCAAAGTTTTTTAAATGGCTTTACACTTTCAAGTAATGCAAGAGCTTGTAAGTAACCATTTTAATGAACATTAAGGTTGTTTTACCTTCGTTTTTAGCGGTTTTATTAACAATTCGGCTGATTTATTAACAAAATTAAGTGTTTTTTAGCTAATTTCTTGTACAAAGCCTTATAACTACTATATTTGCTAAGCTATTAAAAGCAAAAAATAATTTTTAACCAATTTAATATTATATTATGAACAAATCAGAATTAATTGAAGCAATGGCTGCAGATGCAGGAATCTCAAAAGTAGCAGCAGGAAAAGCATTATCAGGAATGATGGAAGCTGTAAAAGGAAGTCTTAAAAAAGGAAACAAAGTTTCTTTAGTAGGTTTTGGATCTTGGGATGTATCTAAGAGAGCTGCAAGAACTGGTAGAAATCCTCAAACAGGAAAAGCTATTCAAATTGCTGCAAAAAACGTAGTAAAATTCAAAGCAGGTTCTGAATTAAAAGGATGTGTGAACTAGTAACGAATTAATTCGTAACGAAAAACTCTCTTTTTTTAAAGAGAGTTTTTTTTTGTAAAATATTTACCTATATTTAACCTATTAAAAAAAGTATGATAAATAAAGGCAATTTACTTGTAGCAGAACCATCCATATTAAATGACAGCTCTTTTAATAGATCGGTTATTTTATTGACCGAACACAATAAAGAAGGTTCCGTTGGTTTTATTATTAACAAACCTACTACGTACAAACTATCGGACATAATACCTGAGTTAAATTCTGACCACATTGTTTATAATGGCGGTCCTGTCTCTGATGACAACTTATACTTCATACATTGTGTACCACATTTAATACCTAATAGTATTCAAATAGACCATGCTATATATTGGGCTGGTGATTTTGAAATCGTACAAAATCTACTAAAATCTAATCAGATCACTAAAAATGACATTCGATTTTTCTTAGGTTATTCTGGCTGGAGCAACAAGCAACTCAATGAAGAAATAAAAGAAACATCTTGGATTGTTAAGAAAAATGAATTTGAAAATATTTTAAACATTACGCCAATTTCTTTTTGGAAAAATGAAATTTTAAAATTAGGTGGCGAATATCCTATTTGGGCGAATGCACCAGAAGATCCTAACTTAAATTAAAATCACTCTTTCTTATTCAATACTGCTTTCCCTTTAAATTCTTTTAAGTTAATAGTAGCGTTGCCATAAATATATAACTTACTTGCATCGATAGCTTCAATAGTTAAATTTTTAGTAGTATTTGCATAAACATCAGCTCTATCTTCTGCTTTTATATTAGCGTCTGAAGCTATTAAATTGGTGAGTTTAACTTTCGCATTGCCATTTGCTTCTACAGTAAGATTTTGACATTTCCCATTTAAAGTAATGACAGCTCTATCTTCCATATTAATTTTCTGATCATCTGCCTTTACATCTCCTTTTAAAGAGGCGCTCTCATTCAATATATAAGTTACGTTATCCGCTTTAAACGAAACTTTAGCGTCCGATTTATCATTACCTTCAAACTCAATAGATGTAGCGTCAATTAATAGCTCAGCATCTGATTTGTCATTTAAAACAATATGTATATTGTCGGAATTGAAATAATCTTTATTGGTTAATTTACTATTTCCATTTAACACAATCTCTTCTAAATTAGTTAGGTGCAATGTTAATTCGAATTTTTTCTTTGTAGATATACGATACAATAACGATAAAGATAATTTTCCTTCATGCATATCCACATCTATAATTTCATGTAAATTATCATCGGCATAAATTTCTAATTTATTCTCTTTCCCAGAAACCAATACCAAATCTATATTTTTATAT
Source organism: uncultured Flavobacteriaceae bacterium (assembly GCA_964582005.1). GTDB lineage: Bacteria > Bacteroidota > Bacteroidia > Flavobacteriales > Flavobacteriaceae > S010-17. The sequence continues at coordinate 15,703 of CAZOQL010000017.1, forward strand.
AATTCTAGAGAGGTTATCGTATCTAAAGTAACTTCGGCTAAAACTACATTTTTATTACCTTTAATTTTTTCTAATTTCTGTGCAAAAAGTATTGTGGTGAATATAATTAAAAGAAATGTAATTATTTTTTTCATATTACTAGTTTTATAGATTTTACTATTTAATACAATTTTAATGCCGAAACTTGGTTTGCTGACTCCTTAAAATCTAACATGATTTCTTTTACAATAGCTGCAGCCGGTTTGATTTCGGAAATTAAGCCTGCAATTTGTCCTATTTCTAATTCGCCTTCTTCTAAATCGCCTTCAAACATGCCTTTTTTTGCTCTTGCTCTACCTAATAAGGTTTTAACTTCCGTAACACTTGCATTTTTTTCATACAAAGCCTCTATATCATAAAAGAATTTATTTTTCAATAATCGTGCTGGAATCAATTCTTTTAAAGTCAACAACGTATCGCCATCTTTAGCTTTTAGAACTTCATTTTTAAAATTTATATGTGCCGATGCTTCTGTACTTGCCACAAACCTACTTCCAATCTGAACTGCATCAGCTCCTAAAATCATTGCTGCCAACATACCTTTACCAGTTGCAATTCCTCCAGCAGCAATAAGTGGGATTTCAATTTTTTCCTTCACCATTGGTATTAAAGTAAATGTGGTAGTTTCTTCTTTGCCATTATGTCCGCCAGCTTCAAAACCTTCGGCTACAATAGCATCAACGCCAGCTTCTTGTGATTTTAAGGCAAATTTCACACTACTGGTAACATGCACAACAGTAATACCTTTTTCTTTTAAATAACTAGTCCATAATTTGGGATTTCCTGCCGAAGTAAATACAATTTTCACACCTTCATCTACTATTATTTGAATAATTTCTTTTAAATCAGGATAAAAAAGAGGCACATTTACGCCAAATGGCTTATTTGTTGCTTTTTTACATTTTTGAATATGTTCTCTCAATACTTCTGGATACATAGAACCAGCACCAATTAAACCCAAACCACCAGCATTACTAACTGCAGCTGCCAACTTATAACCACTAACCCAAACCATACCTGCTTGAATTAATGGGTATTTAATTTGAAATAATTCTGTTATTCTATTCATTTAATATCCTTAGCTTTTTATTACTTTAATCGTTTTACTATCTCCAAATTTGTTGCTGAAATGCAAAATATAAACACCCGATTCAAATTTTGAAAAATCAATATTTGTAGCTCCATTTAACTCTTTTGTTAGCACTTTTCTACCGAGTAAATCAAAAATTTTGAGAGAAATTTCATCCAAAGTAGTGGTGTAATTTATCTCTAAATTATTTAATACAGGATTAGGATATACATCAATCGTAGTAAAGGTAAAATCATTTATACTTGCTACATTATAAGCCTGTTCAAAATTAGGTATTCCGTAACCTTCTTGATTGGTTGGGTTGGCAAATAAATGTGCTGATTCTCGTACCATTTGCATAATTTCAAAATTAGTTTTGTTAGGAAAAGCTTGCCAAAAACTAGCAATAGCACCAGCCATTACAGGCGATGAAAAAGAAGTTCCGTTTCCAGTAGAGATTACACCACTACTATTCACAATAGTTGTTTGTACTCCTTTTGCCAATACATCTGGTTTAATTCTATTGTCAAATGTTGGTCCAAAAGAACTAAAATTTGCAATAATATCATTTTGATTAACTGCCCCAATGGTAAAGACATTTTGCGCATCGGCTGGAGTTGCAATATGATTAAAATTTGGATTATTTCCATCATTCCCTGCAGAAACAACCACAAGAATTCCTCTTGTAGCAGCTATATTTGCACCTCTAGAAATAAATGCAGTATTCCCATCTATATCGCTAAATAAATGGTCGTATTTAGATTCATCGAAATCTTGATACCCTAAAGATGTATTGATAATATTCACCCCTAAACTATCCGCTTTTTCGGCAGCTTCTACCCATAAACTCTCTTCTAAAGGTGTTTCGGTTGCTACATCTTCGGTTATAAATAAATAATAACTTGCATCTGGCGCTGTACCAATTAATTGATTATCAATAAAACCTGCCATAGTTGATAATACCGATGTTCCGTGGTTATTACCTTGGTAAAAATCAGTATTTCTATCTACATAATTATAACCGCCTAAAATTTGGTTATTATCTCTTATATTTTGAAATACAGAAAAATTATCTACATTCGGAAAACCCGCATCTAAAACAGCAATCTGCATTCCAACACCTGTAAAATCATTTTCGTGTAAAAAATCAACACCAATTTGTTCCGTTTGGTTTAAGGAATTTCCATAATTATAACTTACCAAATTATCAAATTTAGATTTTTTATTATTTACATTTGCACTTCTAGCATTCAAATCACTTGCGGCAAACTCCACATGATTAACGATAGATAATGCTTCTAAATTATTAATATCGGTTTCTGAACCTAAAACATGCACGGCATTTAACCATTTTGATTTTGCTTTTACTTCAATACCAGTAATTGCATCTATTTGATTTATGTACGAATTAGAAATTGGTACATCCACATAATCTAAGGCAATATTTTGAGTTGTTCGCCTATCTAAAGAACGCTGAGTCAACATCGTTAACGGATTTGCCAAATAAGTTGCTTCGTTAGGTTTATCATTAAAAAAAACCCAAGCATGTTCTTGAGATTGCACGAAAATAAAGTAAAAGAAGCATAAAGTGAATAGTGTTTTTTTCATTAGTTAATTTTGAGTTGCTAATATAGAAATTTTAATTACTTTTATAGCTTGTTTTTATTTTAAATAATGCAAACATAACTCTATGGATTCTATTCGTTTATTTTCTCCTGCAACCGTAGCCAATTTATCTTGTGGCTATGATGTTTTAGGCTTGTGTCTAGCACATGTTGGTGATGAAATGCTTATCAAGCAAACAACTAAAAAAGGTGTTTTTATTACTAAAATGGAAGGGTTTAATTTACCAAAAGAAACGGCAAAAAATGCCGCTGGCGCATCCGCTTTAGCCTTACTAAAAGAAATTGATATAGACTACGGTTTTGAAATTGAAATTATTAAAAAAGTAAAACCAGGTAGTGGTATTGGCAGTAGTGCTTCTAGTTCGGCAGGATCGGTAGTTGGTATTAACCATTTATTAGGCAATCCTTTTAACAAAACGCAATTAATTAAATTTGCTATGGAAGGCGAGCGAGCTGCTTGTGGCGCTCCAATAGCCGATAATGTTTCTCCTGCAATTTTAGGCGGGTTCACCTTAGTTAAATCTACCAAACCTTTAGAAGTTTTATCCTTACCAACACCAAAGGATTTATATGTAGTTATTTTACATCCTCAAATTGAAATTAAAACAGCGGATTCTAGAGCTGTTTTGCCAAATAAAATCCCTTTAAATAATGCTGTTAAACAATGGGCAAATGTGGGTAGTTTGGTTAGTGCTTTGTATGAAAACAATTACGACTTATTGTCTCGCTCCCTACAAGATGTTATTATAGAACCGCATCGCTCTAAATTAATTCCTTTTTTTAATGAAGTAAAAGAGTTATCTTTAGCAAACGGCAGTTTAGGTTGTGGCATATCTGGCTCTGGTCCATCTATTTTCTCTATCTGTAAAGGCGAAAACAATATGCTTAAAGTTGCTTTGGCAATTAAACAATTTTATGTTAAAACAGGTATTGATTTTAACATCTATCAAAGTAAAGTAAATACAAAAGGAGTCCTAATTAAAGACGCATAATGTTAGAGAAACTTATCTTACATACAAAACGTTTAAAAATTCGTAATTTAAAAATTGCGGATTTAGAGAATTTTCATGCGTATAGATCTAATTCAAACGTATGTAAATATCAAGGTTTTGACGTGTTAAATTTAGCAGAAGCTAGAGAATTTATATTTAAGCAAAATCGAAAATTATTTGGCAAACCAAATCAATGGGTACAATATGCTATTGAACACAAACAGACTAAACAATTAATTGGAGATTGTGCCATTAAAATCAGTAGTTTAGAACAAGGTAATGCCTCTTTTGGAATTACATTAAATCCCAAAGAACAAAAAAAAGGCTATGCCGCTGAAGTTTTTAAAGCTATTACTGACTTTTTATTTGAGCAAAAAAATGCACATCGAATCGTTGAAAACGTAAGCGAAAATAATATCGCATCTATACAATTACTAACAAAAAATGGCTTTAGAAAAGAAGGCATCTTTTTAGAAGAGCATCAAATAGATAATAAATGGTCCAATTTATTACAATATGCAATACTGCGAAAAGAATGGATGACCAACAGATTTTAAAAAAAATATGGAATTTTATAGTTTAAATAATACTAAAATAAAAGCCTCTTTTAAAGATGCCGTAATAAAAGGGATTGCTTCGGATAAAGGTTTGTTTTTTCCAAGCAATATAAAACCTTTGCATAAAGATTTTTGGAAAAATATTGAAAATTTTTCGAATGTTGAAATTGCATACGAATTAATTCATCCATTTGTAGATCACATAGAAAAAGACGCTCTTAAAAAAATTATTGAAGAAACCTTAGATTTTGATTTTCCGATAGTCAAAATAGAAGATGCTATTTTTACGCTAGAGCTGTTTCAAGGACCAACCATGGCTTTTAAAGATGTTGGTGCGCGTTTTATGGCGCGTTGTTTTCAGCACTTTAAAATTAAAAATGAAGTTACCGTTTTAGTAGCAACATCTGGTGATACTGGCGGCGCAGTTGCTAATGGGTTTCTAGATGTAGCTGGTGTTAACGTTGTGATTTTATATCCTAAAGGAAAAGTAAGTGACATACAAGAAAAACAATTAACAACACTAGGTAAAAATATTACGGCATTAGAAGTTGACGGCGTTTTTGATGATTGTCAAGATATGGTAAAAACGGCATTTTTAGATACCGATATCACTAGTGTTATGCAACTCACTTCTGCCAATTCAATAAATGTAGCACGTTGGTTACCTCAAATGTTTTACTTTGCCTTTGCGTATAAAGAGTTGAAAAAACAAAATAAAGAAATTGTTTTTTCTGTACCAAGTGGAAATTTTGGAAATATTTGTGCTGGTTTTATGGCGCAAAAATTAGGCATGCCGATTAAAAAAATAATTGCAGCTACTAATGTAAATGATGTTGTTTATAATTACTTAGAAAATGGTGTTTATTCTCCAAAAAAATCCATTCAAACCATTTCTAATGCTATGGATGTTGGCAACCCAAGTAATTTTATAAGAATTCAAGAAATTTTCAATAAAAGTTACAAAACCTTAAAAAAGCATTTAAAATCTTTCTCATTTACCGATTACGAAACTAGAGAAACCATTAAAAAAGTTCACAAAGAGGCTAATTATATACTAGATCCACATGGCGCTGTTGGCTATTTAGGCTTGAGAAAATACGAATTAAAAGATACCGAAATTGGTGTGTTTTTAGAAACGGCACATCCAGTAAAATTTTTAGATGTTGTTGCTCCTTTATTAAATATTGACATTGAAATTCCACCACAAATAAAAAAAGTAATGGATAGTAAAAAAGTTGCAATTCCTATTAAAAATTATACGGATTTAAAAAACTTATTACTCAAAAGTAACGCGTAAATACTTGTTTATTTTATGGATGATGTACATATATCAAAAAAGAAAATAGCCTATCCAATAACGGATAAGTTATCTAATTATCTAAAACTTTATGGGCGTTCTTTTGAGTCTATCATTGCCTATGATGATTTATTACGTTTTAAAGGCGGCATAGAAATTTTTGATGAAAATGACATTAACACACTCTGGCTTAGTGTTTTTTATAATGAATTTGAAAAAGAAGAAATTGATATTTCACTAAAAAAATTATACTCATTATTACATTATAATGGAAAAGATACTATTATAAAAAACTTAATGGTAGATAGTATTGACTTTTGTACGTTTGGAAACACCAAGCCATTCCGAATTAAAATTAGAAATTTGTTAAATCAAAATTACACCTATTTATACGTTAAAAAAGCAGATGCATCTCGTGTTTATGGCTTAGAGTTAGAAGAATTGTTATCACCAAACAATATTAATTTTATAGTCAATAAAGAAACCATTATTGAAGAACATATCATAGGAATACCTGGTGACGTTTTTATTAAAGAGCGTTTAAAAAACGCCATTCCAGTTGCAAAATCTCAAATTACCAAAGAATTTATTAAGTTTAACGAACGTTGTTTTATACGTCTTTTAGGCGATATGCGTTCGTATAATTATGTTTTTATACTTAGTTATGATTTTGATAGAGTCCAATATCGAATAAGAGCAATAGATTTTGATCAACAAAATTTTGAAGGCACTATAAATATCTATAAACCTCAATTTTTTAAAGAAAATTATAAATTAGTAGAATTGGTATCTAAAACATTAAGTAAAGAGTCTGTTAAACAATACATTACCGAAGAAAGATCGGCTATTGCAAGAAGAGCTTTAAGTGAAAAAAATCGCCTAGACAACTTACTAGATTGTTTGATAAATGACACTATTTCAACACCAGAGAAAACAGATTCCTTACGAATAGCATTATTTAATTTAACGAAAGATGTAAAATTTAAAAATTCAAAAAATATGGGTGAACTATTAAAAAGCTCTATCGATTTTGTGGTTAGAAATTATAAAAATTAATAAAATAATTGCTAACTATTTTACTTAATTTTTAATTTTCGTTACTTTTACAATCCAAACAAAAAAATACTAATGAAAAATACAGCATTAACACACATACACGAATCTTTAGGTGCCAAATTAGTTGAATTTGCAGGTTACAATATGCCTGTAACCTATGAAGGAATAAATGCTGAACACGAAACTGTGAGAAATAGCGTTGGTGTTTTTGATGTTTCGCATATGGGCGAATTTTTAATTGAAGGAGCTAATGCTTTGCAATTAATTCAAAAAGTAACTAGTAATGATGCTTCAAAATTAGCTATTGGCGATGCACAATATTCGTGTTTCCCTAATGAAAATGGCGGTATTGTAGACGATTTAATTTGCTATCGCATTAAAGAAAATACCTATCTATTAGTAGTAAATGCTTCGAATGTTAAAAAAGATTGGGATTGGATTTCTAAATACAACCAAACCATTGGTGCAACCATGCGTGATTTATCCGAAACGTATTCTCTTTTAGCAATTCAAGGGCCAAAAGCAGTGGAAGCAATGCAGTCTTTAACTTCTATAGATTTATCTACTATTAAATTTTATACTTTTAAAATAGCAGATTTTGCAGGTATTGATAATGTCATTATTTCGGCAACTGGCTATACAGGTTCTGGTGGATTTGAAATTTATTGCAAAAACGAAGAAGTGAAGCAAGTTTGGAATAAAGTAATGGAAGCTGGTGCTGATTTTGGTATCAAACCAATTGGTTTAGCTGCTAGAGACACATTGCGATTAGAAATGGGCTATTGCTTATATGGTAATGATATTAATGATACGACATCACCCATGGAAGCAGGCTTAGGTTGGATAACAAAATTTAGTAAATGTTTTGTAAACGATACATTTCTTAAAGCACAAAAAGAAAATGGCGTTACCAAAAAATTAATTGCTTTTGAGTTAGTAGAAAGAGGCATACCAAGACAAAATTATGAGATTGTAGATATTAATGGAACAAAAATTGGTATTGTAACTAGCGGAACTATGAGTCCGAGTTTAAAAAAAGGAATAGGAATGGGTTATGTGCCAATCGCTTTTACCAAAAAAGATAGTGAGATTTTTATTCAAATTCGTAAAAAACAACTAAAAGCCATCGTGGTTAAATTACCTTTTTATAAAGGATAAATTTAAAACCATTATTGTTATTTTTAAAAAATAATCTAAATGAACGAATACCTAATTTACATAAGTATTGGAATTGTATCTATTATCATTGGTGTGGTTCTAGGAAAACTATTTTCAAAATTACAATTCGAAAAAGAAACGGCAGCTTTATTAGAACGCAACAAACAAAACGAATTGCAATTTGAAAATTATAAAATAGAAAATCAAAAACAAGTACAAGAATACAAGCAGCTAGTTCAAAATGAAAAAGATCGTACGGATAAAACTATTGGCGAATTAAAAACTGAAAAAGAAACCATTCGTTCGCAAAAAGAGAACTTAACCATTTTAGTAACGCAAAAAAATGCAGAACTAGAAAACACACAGCTTAGGTTATCCGAAAATAAAGAAGAAGTAGAAAAATTACAAGAAAAATTTACCAAAGAATTTGAAAATTTAGCCAATAGAATTTTGGAAGAAAAATCGGTTAAATTTACCGAACAAAATAAAGAGAATTTAAAGCAAATTTTAAATCCACTACAAGAAAAAATTCAAACTTTTGAACAAAAAATTGATAATACAAATAAAGAAAATATTGAACGTCACGCCGCACTTGGCGAACACTTAAAATCCTTACACGAACAAAATATAAAGATTAGCACCGAAGCCATAAATCTTACCAAAGCATTAAAAGGCGATAGTAAAACCCAAGGTAATTGGGGCGAATTAATTTTAGAACGAGTTTTAGAAAAATCAGGTCTAGAAAAAGGTAGAGAATACGAACTAGAAAAGAGTTTTACCGTAAACGATGGCGAAAGACAACGTTTACGACCAGATGTTATTATCCATTTACCAGATAATAAAAAAATGATTGTAGATTCTAAAGTTTCACTAACCGCTTATGAGAAAATGGTAAATGCAGAAAGTGAAGAAGAACGTAACTTATTTTTAAAAGAGCATATTGTTTCTTTAAATAGACATGTTGTACAACTTTCAGAAAAAAAATACGAAGATTTATATGAAATTGAATCGCCTGATTTTGTACTCCTTTTTGTACCTATTGAACCTGCTTTTGCGGTTGCTACCAATTTTGACAATCAATTATACAACAAGGCTTTTGAAAAAAACATTGTTATTGTAACACCATCTACACTGCTGGCTACTTTACGTACTATTGATAGTATGTGGAATAACGAAAAACAACAGCGAAATGCCATTGAAATTGCAAGACAAGCTGGTGCACTTTACGATAAATTTGATGGCTTAATTGCCGATTTAACCAAAGTTGGTAAAAAAATGGACGAAGCCAAAAGCGGGTATAAAGACGCTATGAATAAACTTTTTGAAGGTCGTGGTAATTTAATCACTTCGGTAGAAAAAATTAAAAAACTGGGTGCAAAAGCTAAAAAATCATTACCCGATTCTATTATTCAACGTGCGGAAGAAGATTGATTTAATATAAAATGCATGTTTTTTATTAAAACATTTTATCATTAAAATTAATTATTTCTAATATTTGAGAATATTTTAAATTGCTTTTCTTTTTCGTTTAAATTATTTAAAAATTGTTTCATTTCTTTTGTCAATAATAATTGATTTTGTTTCTTCCAAAATTCTTCTGAATATTTATGCTCCAATTTAAATATGTTTTTTTTAATTGAAATGTTTGTTTTTATTTTTTTATTAGTGAAATTTTTGATCGTTAAAAATTCATAATATGTATCAAATACTGAAAGCTTTGCATCTTTAACAATAGATTCAGTTTTTTGATTAATTCTCACATTATTAATATAATATTTATTGAGACTGTCGTTTTTTTCATAGTGTATCCTAATATTTGCTTGTATAGTTCTCCACTTAATTCCTCTTCCCTTTGTATATGTTATTTTGTCTAATGGAAAGTTAGGATTTGTTTCACTATAATAACTTTTAATAGAATAATCATCCAAATTAATAATGTAATAACCTATTTTCTTCCCTGAAAAATCAGGCAATGGTGTGAAATTTAATTTAACATAATTTGAATCTTTGGTCTGTTCTACATCAAACCTGTAATGATTGTAATTTAAAAATACAGATGAGAACCAATTAATTAATTCATTAATACTTAGCAGTTTAAAATCAGAGACTCGTTTTGATTTATTTAACACACCAACTTTTCTTAAGTTCAATAACTCAACTCTATAATTAATATCTTTTATAGTTTGTGTACTAAATAATGAAGTTCTATTCAATTTACCATATAAATCTACCAGTTTAATGATTTTATTGTTTTTTTTTAAAACACTTCGCAAAAAAAACATTTCACCATAAGAAAAATGAGGATAATTTTTTTGAATATTTTTATATACTTTAAACAATAATTCTTTGCCGTTTAACAAAGTTACCTCTTGTAGTTGATAGTTCTTCTGTTCTAAAAATAATGTGTCTGATTTTTGTTTTAACAAACTAAACGTTGTATTTATATCTTTATAACCTAACATTTTTATTTTTATAGAATCTAATTTAGAAATAAAAACAAATTTACCTTCTTCATTTGTTATCGTATAAT
>CAZOQL010000018.1:0-25815 GCA_964582005.1 uncultured Flavobacteriaceae bacterium
GAATGAGAGCAAAACAATATCGCTTTTAGAAAAAGGAGATAAAAGTGTATTAACTACGATTTATACAGATAATAAAGAATCGTTTATTAGTTATGCCCATAAGTTTTCGGTTTCTGACGAAATTATAGTGGACATCTACCAAGATGCCACCATTGCTTTATATGAAAATGCTATTAATGGAAAAATAACGAATTTAAAATGCTCTATAAAAACGTATTTGTTTAGTATCGGAAAAAATATGATTTACGAGCAGTTAAGAAAAGGTAAAAAAACAGTTCTGGTAAATACCGATATTTTAAAGGATGATTTTAATGAAGAAATAGATTATGATAATGAAGAGTTAACCAATAATCAACTACAATTACAAAACGGATTTAAACTTTTAGGGGAACAATGTAAGAAAATACTAACCTTATTTTATTACCGAGGTTATACTTTAGATGAAATTATGCAAACATTAAATTACACTAAAAAAGAGGTAGTTAAAAGCCAAAAATCTAGATGTCTAGCAAAATTAAAATCTGTAATTAACAACTAACAATAATGGATAAAGAGTTATTAATACAAAAACACATAAACAAAAAACTCACTACTGTAGAGCAAAGTTTGTTTGATGAATTAATAAAAATAGATGCTGATTTTAAAAAGGAATTAGAATTTCATAAAGATTTAAAAGTAGTAATAAGACAAGAAGAACGAATTGCTATTAAGAAAGAATTTCAAAAAACAGATGCAAGTAAAGTAACTTTTACATGGTCTAGATTACTAATTGCAGCAACTTTCGCTTTGTTATTATCGGTTGGTAGTTATTTTATACTAACGACAAATGCCATTTCTAATGAAGATTTATTTGCTTTAAATTTTGAGCCTTACAGAAATGTAATGCATCCAGTAGTTAGAGGTGAAGAGGATTTAAGTAGGATTGAAAAAGCCTTTGTTTATTATGAAAACGGAAATTTCACAAAATTCATTACTCTTATGGAAACATCTAATTATAAAAATACGGACTATAACTTTTATATTGCAAATGCTTATTTAGCGAATAATAAAACAAAAGAGGCAAAATTAATTTTGGAAGATTATATTAAAAACAAGGATGCTAAATTCTTAACGAAAGCACATTGGTATTTAGGTTTGATTTATTTAAAATTAAACGAAAAGAACAATGCTAAAAATGAGTTTAAATTTGTGCAAGAAAAAGGTGATTTTAAAGAACAAGAAGTAAAGGTATTACTTAATCGTTTAGAGCCTTGATTTTCGTTTAAACAATAAAAAACCAAAAATTAACACCAATAATAAGCCAATCCACCTTACTAAAGTAAATGAATTATTATTTAAATCTATTACTTTATCTTTACCATAAGGCACAAAACCAGCCCAATAAAATGGATGCTTAAGTTGCGCATCATCTGCATTTTTTAAGTAGTTTAATTTTGCATTTCTTAATGCTAATGAAATGGGTTGCTTTTGTTTTAAATTTTTATAAAAGTCAACCATTATTTCTTTGGTAGATTGATCTGGAGCAGACCATAAACTAGCAATTGTATTAGAAACTCCTGCGTAGGTAAATGCATTATTTATAGACACAATGCCTTTACCATCTTTCAGTTTTCCAACACCCGTATTACAAGCGCTTAATACGGCTAAATCTGCATTTAAATTTAAACCATACAGTTCCGAAATATGTAATTCTTCATTATTAGAAAAAAGTAAAGTACTTAATTCAGGGTCTTCATCATTTAAAACGGAGTGCATTGCTAAATGCAAAATTCGATATTGATTTTTTAATTGAATAAAATTTGATTTAGTAGCATTCTCAAGTAAAAACAATTCGTTATTTTTTACAATTTTAGAAATAGCGTTAACTTCTGCAATTGCCCCTTTTAAATTGTACGCTTCCCCTCTTACTGCAAGTGCTTTTTCATTACTGTCCAAATTATATTTAGGAGAAAATAAAGCTACTTTATTACTATTTGTACTATTCTTTATTTGAGTATTTAAAAAAGATAATGACGAATTATAATTTATAAAACTATTTTTTAAAAGGTATTTATTTTTGTAATTAAGTAATTCAAAAGGTAAATAATGTAAAATATCATCTGGAATAATAGTAATGTTTTCATTAATTTTAAACCCTTTTGGAATTAATAAATTGAATAGTTCTTCACCTATTTTGTTTATATTATTAATCGAAGAATTTGAGTTAGTTAATAATGTATTAAATAATTCTATCTTTTTTTTAATCGTATTAAAATCATTAATTTTTGTTATTCTAAATTTAGAATTTACAAATGCCATAATAAATAAATCATTCTCAATTTTTTTATATTTAAGAATACTTTTTTTATTTAAAGTTAAAAATTCCCCCAAATTAAAAACAGGAAATTTAGACGTATTAGTAGCAGTCACTAGTAGTGTCTTTAATTTTTCTTGCTCTTCAAAGAGTAATTGTTTTATTTCTGCTGTCTCTTTTTTTAATAATTTCTTTTTTAAATAAGTTATCGTTCTTCTAAACTCCTGTTCTTTACTTACAATAGCATTAATAGAGTCATTACCTGAAATCATTCTATTTTGAAAAAAAGAATTTAATAACAATTTAGATTCAATATTCTCAAAAGATGATAAATTAGAATGAAACAACTCTTTATTTTTAACCTTAAATAATGCGCCATAAACACCTTGATTTATATCTTGATATAATTTATTTAATTTAGGGCTTATTAAATTTTCTTCAAAATTTTCTTCAAAGTGAATTAATGCTAGTTGATATAAATTAATAATTTCTTTAGCATAATAATTTTTAGTATCTTTTAATGCTTTTGCTAAATCAACAAAATGCTTAGCATCTACTACCGAACCACTTGGCTTATAGTTCTTTATATTTATTGTTTTAATATTTAATTGTGTGCTGTTTTTTGCAATAATATTTATTGTTTTATTAATATAGTTAAATGCTTTTGTCGTATCATTTAACTTTAAATAGACAACTGCACTTTGTTTAAAAGCCTTTGTTTTAATACTAAATTCTACATTTTGAGTTTCTATTGCTTTTTTATAGAAAGAAATTGCTTTGGTATAATTTTTTTCTTTTTTAGCTAAATTACCATATGCTAAAAAATATACAGCGTTATGTTTATGAATTGTTTTTTCTGGGTTTAACGCAAAACCTGTATTTAAAAATTCTTTTGCTTTATTGGTGTCTTTATCTATAAAATAAATTCCAGCATTTAAATTAGCAGCAGATAGTAATGAAAATTCTACTTCGCTTAAATTTTTAGAGTGTTTTTGTTTTAATTTATTTAAAGTCGTTATTGTTTTTTCTAGTTCTTTTTCTTGATTTGAATTACTATAAATATCTGTCAAAAACTTATAATATTCTACCTCTTTTTTAATGTCTGTTCTTTTAAGGTTTTTATTAGTAAACGTTCTATTAATAGATTTTCCTTCTAAACTACTATTAAAAATAGCGTGATTTTTATTATAATATCCTAAGGCTTTTGTGTAATTTCCACGTTCTAATTCTAAATCACCTAAATTTGTATAAACAAAAGAATGTCTTAATTTATCTGGCTTTTCTATTTTAGTAAATATTTTGGATGCTTTATTTAAAAGTTGAATTTGTTTTGAAGGAATATTTAAAAATCTTTTATGGTATAAATTAGAATAATCTAAATATATACTTGCTAAAAAATTTTGATCATTTTTGGAATAGTTTGTCCATAAATTTATAGATTTAGTAAAACATTTTGAAGCATCAGATAGTTTGTTTAATTGACTTTTATTTATAGCATTATAATAATAAGCATTGAACAACTCCGCAGTATCTATAACTTTTTCAGATTCTAAACAATCGATACTTATATTTGCATATTTCTCAGAATCTTTAAAATTATAAAATAAATTAAAAGCATAAATATATAAATTTCTATTTCTATTAAAACGTAGTTTTTTATTAATTTCTAAGCTATCGATGTTTTGAAGTATAATTTTTAATTTATTATATTCAATACTTTTTACTTTGCTTTTTTCTAATTGTAGTTCGGTTTCTGAAAACTGCTTAAATAACAGAAGCATTTTTCTAATTTTTTTAGATTCACTTTTTGCAAGTACAATTGCGGAATCTCGGTATTTCAAAACATCTTTATGTTTATTTAAAGATAAAGAGTCTGCAATTTTAGTTTTTTCAAGCCAAGTATCTTGAGCAAATAAAGATTGAAAACTTAATAAAGAAACAATTAATAATATAATATTTTTCATTGGTTTAATTTAGTTGCCACTTTTTCCAGCTCCATATACCAATCTCCTCCAAATTTACGAATCAACGCTTCCTTTACAAACTTATACGTTGGTACTTGTAGTTCTTTTCCTAATGTACAGGCATCATCACAAATAGACCAAGAATTATAATTAACCGCACTAAATTCTGAATAATCTTGTACACGAACAGGATATAAATGACAAGAAATGGGTTTTTTAAAAGATATTATATTTTTATTATAAGCTTCTTCAATAGCACAAAGCGCTGTTTTTTTAGCATCAAAAATTACATAAGCACAAGCTTCATTATCAATTAAAGTAGTTTCGTGTTCGCCATCGTTATTAGTAGTATAAACACCTTGTTTTTCAATTTCAGTAACACCTTCGGTACGCATAAAAGGTTTTACTTTAGGGTAAATATCACGCATTATTTGTAATTCATCTTTTTCGAGTGGCGCACCAGCATCGCCAGCAATACAACATTGCCCTTTACAGGCAGAGAGATTACAGACAAATTCTTTTTCAATAATATCTTCGGATACAATGGTTTTTCCTATTTGAATCATAAAGTAAAAGTAAGTAAAATTAAAAGTGTCCATTAAAAAACGGACACTTTTAATAATTTATGTAAGAAAATTACTATAAAATCTGTGCTACAATAGTCAAATCAAAAGTGACACTTAAGGTCATTGTAAATGGTGCTGTTGAAGTTGTTGTCCCAGAAACTTCTACTTGTAATTGATTAGTGTCTTTTAAATTCGTTGCTAAAACACTTAATTTATCTACATCGTTTATCGGAAATATAGTTTGATTAGAAAAATCACTAGAAATAGAAGTATGCGTATAAGGACCAAAAGATTGATTTTCAGACATAAAAGTTATATCACCACTTGCTGTAGTACCGTTAAAAGCTTTTATTAAATAACTAGCAGAATTAATTTTTACACTTTTAATTTTACTTAAATAATCATTAAGATCGTCATTATTAGCAAAATCTACAGTAAAACTTTCAGAAAAGTCACCATCATCATTAGTTGTAAACGTAATGTCTTTGGTAATTTCTGTGTTTATTTTTACTTCTGTTAATTCATCGGCATCACAAGAATTTAGAAAAATTAATGCGACAATTGCAATGGTAATTTGTTTAATAGTGTTCATGATTTTTTGTTTTAATTTTAAAGTACAAAGTTAAGTTATTTATTGCTATCTATTTAGGGGAAAAACCCTTAATTTTATAGCCTCTATAAAAATATCTTTTTTTATTAGTGTATTTTTACAAAAAAGGTAAGCCTATTTTAAAAGAAAAATTATTTTTGCAAAAATTTTAAATAACAATATAATGACCATAGATCCAAAAGAAATATTAACAGCATCGCTAATATTATTTGCAGTTATAGATATTGTTGGTAGTATTCCAATTATAGTAGATTTACGTCAAAAAGTAGGTCACATACAATCTGAAAAAGCATCTGTTGTTGCTGTGCTTATTATGATTTCCTTTTTATTTATAGGTAAACAAATTTTAAATTTAATTGGTATTGATGTTAATTCGTTTGCCGTTGCAGGTGCATTTGTATTATTATTTTTGGCTTTTGAGATGATTTTAGGCATTCAATTATTTAGAGATGATACGCCAGAAACCGCAAGTGTTGTACCTCTAGCTTTCCCATTAATTGCTGGTGCAGGAACAATGACAACCATATTATCGCTTAAAGCGGAATATGAAACTATTAATATTGTGATAGCAATAGTAATTAACATGATTTTTGTGTATGGTGTTTTAAAATCGTCTAAAAAAATAGAAAACTTCTTTGGTAAAGGCGGTATTGCTGTAATTAGAAAAGTATTTGGCGTAATTTTATTAGCAATTGCAGTCAAATTATTTACCACCAATATTCAAGGTCTAATTCAATAATTATCGCAGGAATATACCTTCATATACCATTTTGTAAACAAGCATGTTATTATTGTGATTTTCATTTTTCCACTTCTTTACGTAAAAAAGGTGTATTAATAAATACCTTAGCAAAAGAACTTATTTTAAGAAAAAAGGAAATAAAGGAACCCGTAGAGACTATTTATTTTGGTGGCGGAACACCAAGCTTATTATCCTTAAAAGAAATTCAATTTTTATTGGATACTATTTATACAAATTACAAGGTAATTTCTTCACCAGAAATTACTTTAGAAGCCAATCCAGACGATTTATCTAAAGAAAAAATAATAGCATTATCTAAATCTCCCATTAATCGATTAAGTATTGGAATCCAATCTTTTTTTACAGAAGATTTACAATTTATGAACCGAGCACATTCTGCAAATGAAGCGCTAACATCTTTAGAACAAGCCAGTAAATATTTTAATAATATTACGATTGATTTGATTTATGGCATACCAAATTTAAGTAATGAAAAGTGGAAAAAAAACCTACAACTTGCATTTAATTTAGGCGTAAATCATATTTCAAGTTACGCTTTAACGGTTGAAGATAAAACCGCTTTATCCAATTTTATTAAATCAGGAAAATACCCTAAGTTAGAGGAAGAATTAGCCTTAAATCACTTTAATATATTAGTGGAAGAAACCAAAAAGAAAGGTTTTATACATTACGAAACTTCTAATTTTGCTAAAGAAGGATTTTTCTCAAAACATAATACATCTTATTGGCAAGGCAAAAACTATTTAGGCATTGGTCCATCAGCACATTCGTTTATTAACAATACAAGGAGTTGGAACATTAGTAACAATGCAAAATATATAAAAGCGATAAACGAAGACAAACCACTTATCGAAAAAGAATCCTTAACAAAAACAGATTTGATAAACGAAACCATTATGATAGGTTTACGAACCATTTGGGGAATCCCGTTAGATGCCTTTCAACAAAAATTTGGATTAGATAAAAAAGAAAACTTACTTAAAAAATGTCAAAAACACCTAGTTAATAATACGATAGAAATTAAAAACAATATAATTCTAGCCACTAAAAAAGGACAATTCTTAATAGATGGCATAGCATCGGATTTGTTTTTTACTTAAAAAGTAAGAATTTCATAATTTTATCAAAAAATTAAGTATTTTTACAAAAATAACCAACCTTAAAATTTCAACCATGCACGTAGCCATTGCAGGAAACATTGGAGCAGGTAAAACGACACTTACCAAGCTTTTAGCAAAACATTATAAATGGGAACCACATTATGAGTCGGTGGATGAAAATCCTTATTTAGATGATTTTTATGGTGCTATGGAAAGATGGTCTTTTAATTTACAAATTTATTTTTTAAATAGTCGTTTTCGTCAAATACTAGAACTTCGCAAAGGAGGCAAAGACATTATACAAGACAGAACCATTTATGAAGATGCACATATTTTTGCACCAAACCTTCATGCAATGGGTTTAATGACTAATAGAGATTTTAACAACTATTCTTCTCTATTTGAATTGATGGAAAACTTAGTAACGCCACCAGATTTATTAATTTATTTAAGAGCGGATATTCAAACTTTGGTTGGGCAAATACATAAGCGAGGCAGAGACTACGAAAACTCCATAAGTATTGATTATTTAAATAGATTAAACGAACGTTATGAAGCTTGGATAACAAAGTACAGCAAAGGAAAACTATTAATTATAGATGTTAATAATTTAAATTTTGTGAAAAAACCAGAGGATTTAGGTTTTATAATTGATAGAATTGATGCTCAAATAAATGGATTGTTTTAATAACACTTATTGAGGTAAGCATTTAATTTCATATCTTTAACGTCAATAAAAAATTAAAGGTCAAAACCTCATAGAGTTTACTGAACGCTTCAAAACTGATTAAGATTGCAGAAAATGTAAGCATACAAAAAGTCAAATTATGCTTTGAGATGTCAACGAGCACAAAAAGTCTATCCACTTCTCAAACGGTAGTTCGTTTTGGAGTTCACCAAAGAACAGCTAGATTGTTTATGCATAAAGTACGTGAAGCGATGAAATCAAGTGAGGATTTTCCGATGAAAGGCAATATTAATGTTGATGGATATGTGGTTGGTGGATATGAAGAAAGGAAAACCAGGTAGAAGTTATGATAGTGCCAAAAAAAAGCAATTTGCGCTGTAGAACTTACAGATGGAGGAGAAGTAAAACGTTTTTATACTTTTAAAATCTCAGATTATTCTGCTAAGTCATTAAGAAAAATGTTTGAAAACAAATAGATATAGACGCAAAAAATTACCAAGCCCTATTGCAAAAGATTATAATCTAACACAGGTATTAAGTGATAAAGGTTCTAATTTTAAGGCATTATATATTATGATTCCTCAAGTAAAATCTTGGATTAGAACAACGTATTCTTGGGTAAGTGAGAATAATATAAATAGATATTTTGATGAGTTTTGCTATCGAATTAACCGCTCTCAAAACAAAGACAAAATATTCAATAACTTAATCAAGAGAATGGTAAAAGCAGACACTATTTATCATAAAGAAATAATATGCGTCTAAATGCTTACCTCAAAACACTTATTTTTAAAACCATTTTTCTAAAACTTTTTCAATAATTTGCCGATTAGCCTTATTTATCAAGGTTAGAATAAGATGTTTTTTCTTGTTTATCATCACTAGTTATTTTATTTTTTTTGATAAAAAAACAGTGCAAAATATCTAAAAAAACATCCAAATAAATACCGTATCGAATCGGTAAGAAAGATAAGGTTATGATTATTAGTGAAATGGGGCGTATTTTGTAACGATTGTGACCAAAAATCGAGAATATTTTTTTGGAAAAATTGTGAACGAAAAAATGATATTGAATAAAATTGGATGAATTGTTTGGGATGAATGGTTAAAAACACCAAAAATTCGTTCAGATATGAATTTAACAATGGTGAAACTTGTGGTGATGCCAAATCATTTATATTGGTAAAAATAAATTTAATTCGATTGGTAGTGATGCGGTTGCCCATATAAGCTTGTATCATACCAAAACCCAATAAATAAATGCACAAGTAAGCCCAAGATAAACTGCAAAATGTTATGCCAAAAAAAAGACAGGAAGTATAACTTCCTGTCAAGTTTTGGTACGAGTGGAGAGACTCGAACTCTCACACCTTGCGGCACTAGATCCTAAGTCTAGCGTGTCTACCAATTCCACCACACTCGCATAATTAGGATTGCAAATATACTAATAAGTTCAAAACCGCAAAGGTTTCCCCATTATTTTTCTTAAATTTGAGCAACCTTAAATTTTAAAAAATGGAGAATATAAAAGCTTACGTAACAACACATAAAGATCGTTTTATAAATGAATTGATTGCATTACTTAAAATTCCTTCGATAAGTGCCGATGCTAATTACAAAAAAGAGGTCTTACAAACCGCTGTTTCGGTAAAAGAAGCTTTAGAAAAAGCAGGTTGTGATTTGGTAGAAATTTGTGAGACACCAGGTTATCCTGTTGTGTATGGTGAAAAAATGATTGATAGTAAATTACCAACTATTTTAGTTTATGGACATTACGATGTGCAACCAGCCGACCCTTTAGAATTATGGACTTCACCACCTTTTGAACCCGTAATAAAAAAGACAGCTATTCATCCCGAAGGCGCTATTTTTGCAAGAGGTTCTTGCGATGATAAAGGGCAAATGTTTATGCATGTAAAAGCCTTTGAGTATATGATTGCTACTAATAACTTACCATGTAATGTGAAATTTATGATTGAAGGCGAAGAAGAAATAGGCTCACCAAGTTTAGAATGGTTTGTGAAACGCAATCAAGAAAAATTAGCCAATGATGTAATACTAATTTCCGATACAGGTATGATTAGTAATTCGCAACCATCCATAACAACAGGTTTACGTGGTTTAAGTTATGTTGAAGTTGAAGTTACAGGTCCAAATAGAGATTTGCATTCAGGTTTATATGGTGGTGCAGTTGCAAACCCAATAAATATTTTAACCAAAATGATTGCTTCGTTACACGATGAAAATAATCACATTACCATACCGCAATTCTATGACAAAGTACTAGAATTAACTAACGAAGAAAGAGCCGAAATGGCAAAAGCACCTTTCTCATTAGACGACTATAAAAAAGCATTAGATATCGCAGAGGTTCATGGAGAAAAAGGCTATACAACCAACGAAAGAAACTCAATACGACCAACCTTAGATGTAAACGGAATTTGGGGCGGTTATACTGGCGAAGGTGCAAAAACAGTAATCGCATCGCAAGCATTCGCTAAAATATCCATGCGATTGGTGCCAAACCAAACACCCGATGAAATTACCGAATTATTTCAAAAACATTTTGAAAGTATCGCACCAAAATCGGTTACTGTAAAAGTAAACCCACATCATGGCGGTTTTCCATATGTAACACCAATAGATAGTATTGGCTATAAAGCGGCAAACAAAGCCTATACCAAAACTTTTGGCACACCAGCAATTCCACAAAGAAGTGGCGGAAGTATTCCGATTGTTGCTTTATTTGAAAATGAATTAAAATCAAAATCTATTTTAATGGGCTTTGGTTTAGATAGCGATGCGATTCATTCACCAGATGAACATTTTGGTATTTTTAATTATCTAAAAGGAATAGAAACCATTCCGTTGTTTTACAAGTATTTTGTAGAAATGAGTTAAATAATTTAACATTACTCTTTAGTTTTTACTTACTTTTGTAATTCATTGAATCTAATCAAAATGGCAAATAAAATAAAACCAGGCGTTGCAAGTGGCGATACGGTACAAGAAATATTTCAATTAGCAAAAGCAAAGAATTTTGCATTACCAGCTGCAAATGTAATTGGTAACAATACCATTAATGGTGTTTTAGAAACAGCAAGAGATTTGAACGCTCCAGTAGTGGTGCAATTTTCAAATGGTGGTGGCGCATTTAATGCAGGTAAAGGTTTATCTAATGAAAACCAAAAAGCAGCTATTGCAGGTTCTATTGCTGGTGCAAAACATGTACATTTATTAGCAAAAGAATATGACATACCAGTTATATTACATACCGATCATTGTGCTAAAAAATTATTACCGTGGATAGATGGTTTGTTAGATGCAGGAGAAGCGTTTTATAAAGAAAATGGCGTACCATTATTTAGTTCGCATATGATTGATTTGTCCGAAGAACCGTTAGAAGAAAATATAGATATTTGTAAAACCTATTTGACTCGTATGGACAAAATGGGAATGACTTTAGAAATTGAATTAGGCATAACTGGTGGCGAAGAAGATGGTGTTGATAATACCGATATAGATGTTTCTAAATTATACACACAACCAGAAGAAGTTGCCTATGCTTACGAAGAATTATTAAAGGTAAGTAACCGTTTTACCATTGCGGCTTCTTTTGGTAATGTTCATGGTGTTTATAAACCAGGTAACGTAAAATTGACACCAAAAATTTTAGATAACTCTCAAAAATATATTGAGAAAAAATACGGAACAGAAACCAACCCAGTAGATTTTGTTTTTCACGGAGGTTCAGGGTCTTCTGAAGCAGAAATTAAAGAAGCTATTGGTTATGGCGTAGTGAAAATGAATATTGATACCGATTTACAATATGCTTTCATGGCAGGAATTCGCGATTATTTTAAGGATAATGCAGCGTATTTAGAAGGTCAAATTGGTAATCCTGATGGTGCCGATGTGCCAAATAAAAAATATTACGACCCAAGAAAATGGTTGCGTTTTGGAGAAGAATCTTTTAAAACCAGATTAAAACAAGCATTTGAAGATTTAAATTGTGTTGATGTCCTATAGTTTAATATAGCATTCAAAAAATAGAGAAACAAAAACGATTAAATAATAATTATGAGTTGGTTTAAAAGAAAAGAGAAAGGAATTACTACTTCAACCGAAGATAAAAAAGATGTTCCGAAAGGACTTTGGTATAAAACACCAAGCGGTAAAATAATTGATTCGGCTGAATTAAAAGAAAATTTATATGTAAGTCCAGAAGATGGCTACCATGTTAGAATAGGAAGTGCCGAGTATTTTGAACTCTTTTTTGACGATAATAAATTTAAAGAATTAGATGCCAATTTAACATCTAAAGACCCTTTGAAATTTGAAGATACTAAAAAGTATGTAGATCGTTTAAAGGCAGCGCAAGAAAAAACAAACTTAAAAGATGCGGTTCGTACTGCAGTTGGTAAGTCGTTAGGAAAAGACTTGGTTATTGCAGCAATGGACTTTGCTTTTATTGGTGGATCTATGGGAAGTGTTGTTGGCGAAAAAATAGCCAGAGCAATTGAATATTCCATTAAAAATAAAATACCTTTTTTAATGATTTCAAAATCGGGTGGCGCTCGAATGATGGAAGCTTCTTTATCCTTAATGCAATTGGTTAAAACTTCGGCAAAATTAGCACAACTAGCTGATGCTAAAATACCATACATCTCTTTATGTACAGATCCTACAACTGGAGGAACAACAGCTTCTTTTGCAATGCTTGGTGATATTAATATTGCCGAACCAAATGCATTAATTGCTTTTGCTGGTCCAAGAATTGTAAAAGATACTACTGGTAAAGAATTACCAGAAGGCTTTCAACGTTCTGAATTTGTCTTAGAACATGGTTTTTTAGATGCCATTTACGAACGTAAAGAGCTAAAAAAACAGGTTAATTTATATATTGATTTAATTCAAAATATTCCTGTTAGAACTAAGATTAACGCATAAAAAGCCGTACATAAATTAATATGTACGGCTAAAAATAGTTGTTAGTTATACTACTATTTTTCTACCTTCAAAAAGTCTTTCATAACTTCAATCAATTGTGCTTTTGGCAAAGCACCTTGTGACATCTGTGGCGCTTCTCCCATTGGGCAGAACAACATAGTTGGTATACTTCTAACCGCAAAAGCAGCAGCTAATTCTTGTTCTACTTCGGTATCTATTTTATAGATATTTACTTTACCTTTAAACTCTTCAGATAATTCTTCTAAAATTGGCGCTATCATTTTACAAGGACCACACCAATCGGCATAAAAATCAATAATACAAGGTATATCTCCTTCGTATTTCCACTCTTTATTTTCTTCGTAGTTGAATACTTTTTCTAGAAAAGTTTTTTTATTTAATAATTCTGTCATTTTTATTTTTATTAAGTTACTAAATTAGACGTATTATAGTGCCTAACATTACTTTTAAAGCAATTTATATACCAAAAGTAATAAGTATGCAAAAGGACAACTAATTATAATAACACCAAGTAACTTTTGTTACACTTGTAAGATAAATCCAATCTCTTCGTCAAATTAGATAGTAACACAAATTATTAACCAAACAAAATATATTATTATGAGTAAATTAACAATGATTTTAAGGTTTGTTCTAGCAATTACATTAATTATATTTGGAGCAAACAAGTTTTTTAATTTTTTACCAATGCCAATAATGGAAGCCGATGCAGGAAGATTTATGGGAGCACTAGATATTTCTGGCTATATGTTTCCTTTATTAGGGATTATAGAAATTTTAGTTGGTATTTTATTACTTTTAAACAAAGCAGTGCCTTTCGCATTGGTTTTATTAGCACCATTAGCAGTGAATATGGTTTTATTTCATGCTTTTATGGCACCAGCAGGAATCGGACCAGCGGCTTTAGTTTTTGTTATAAACAGCTATTTAATGTATACCAATTGGGATAAACTTAAGACTTTGTTTTAAAGAATAACAAAATAGTTTTAGTTAAAATGATGTAGTAGATTTGTTTCTACTACATCATTTTTGCTTTTTTGAGCGATTTTATTTATAAACACATTAAATATAAAAGTGTATTTTTGCACCGATTTTTATTAAAAACTATAAAAAAAATTATGATTATAAAAAGAATTTTAGCAATTGTATTATTATTTAGTGTAGCATTTGCATTTGCACAAGACGACAAAAAAGAAGAAGTAAAAGATGGTTGGAAAAAAGGAGGTAATGTAGCTATTACTTTTAATCAAGCGGCTTACAATAATGAGTGGACTGGCGGTGGTGTTTCAAATATGACTGCAAATATTTTAGTTAATTACGATTTTAACTTAAAAAAGGGAGATTTAATTTGGGATAATAAATTAATTGCAGATTATGGTGCTATTAAAAATAAAGGAGATGAAAACTTTACAACATCAAACGATCGTTTAGAGTTTAATTCTTTAGTAGGTAAAAAAGCAAAAGGACTTTGGTTTTACTCGGTATATTTTAATATGAAGACACAAATGGATAGATCTAAAGACGGAACAACGCACTTTTTCTCACCAGCTTATTTTCAATTTGGTCCAGGTATGTTATGGAAAAAATCAGATAATTTACACGTAAATATTTCTCCAGCAGCAGTAAAAATGACCGTAGTTCATGGACATTATACAGAGGTTGCTTCTGCTTTTGAAACAGCTTTTAATGATGCAGGTGGTTACTTTGGTGTGGAAGCAAATAAAACTTCCCGTTTTGAAGTTGGTGCATCTATAAGGGGTTATTATAAATTAGGTCTTGCTAAAAACATTTCTATGGAAAATATTTTAGGCTTATATACCAATTATTTAGAAGAGGCTAAAAATGTAGATGTTGATTATACGATGAATTTAGTAATGTCAGTAAATAAATACATTTCTACCAATTTAACTTTTCAAGCAATTTATGATGATAATGCACAACGTAATGGTTTTCAAATTAGAGAAACTTTTGGAGTTGGTGTAAACTTTAAATTCTAATATTTAGAAGAAAACAACACTTATTTAAAAGCGTAAAATCAATTGATTTTACGCTTTTTTTATGCATTACTTTTAAATTTTATACCTTTGTTTAGTTATTATTAATTTACGGTAAAACAAGTTAACAAGAAAATGAAAATTATAATACTCTCGGTAAGCGAAAACATCTATTCTACCAATAGAATAATGGAAGAAGCAATTGAACGAGGTCACCAAGTACAAGTAGTAAATCATACCAAATGTTCTATTCTTTTAGGCGAAGGTAAACCAAAAATTATTTACGAAGGGCGCAATATTATTAATGATGCCGATGCAATTATACCACGTATTGGCTCTTCGGTTTTTCGTCATGGTGCTGCTGTGGTAAAAGAATTTGAAATGAATGGTATCTTTAGTGTTGCAAGTGCATTAGGTATTGCAAGAGCACAAAACAAAGTACGCACTTTACAAATAATGAATCGTAAAAATGTACCTATTCCTAAAACAGTAACCTCTATAAATCCAGATAATATTGAAGAACAAATTAAAATGCTTGGTGGCGCACCAGTAATCATAAAATTACAAGAAGGCACACAAGGCTTAGGCGTAATTTTGGCAGATTCCGAAAAATCAGCCAAATCTATTATGGATACGTTTTATAATATGGATGCTAGTTTTTTGGTACAAGAATTTATCAAAGAATCTAATGGTGAAGATATAAGAATTATAGTAGCTGGTAATAAAATAATAGCGTCTATGAAACGTATTGGTGTAGAAGGCGATTTCCGTTCTAACATTCATCGAGGTGGAACTGGTGAAACAATAAATTTAACCAGTAGAGAAGTAAAAACAGCTATAAAAGCTGCTAAATATTTAGGTTTACCTGTTTGTGGCGTAGATTTAATTAGGTCTAAACGAGGTTCTTTATTAATTGAAGTGAACTCCACTCCAGGTTTACAAGGTGTAGAAGCATATACAAAAATAAATGTAGCAATTGAAATTATTAAATATCTAGAAAAAAATGTTCGAAAAAGATTTTAAAAATCAAGTAGTTGAAATTCGTGGTCATAAAATAGGTTTAGGAGAAACCAAACTAATAAAAATAGCTGTAGATAGATTGCCAACAGGTACATTAATAGAAATACCTATTTATGTTTTTAATGGAGAAAAAGAAGGACCAACCATTTTATTACAAGGCGGTTTACACGGCGATGAGGTAAATAGTATTGAATTAATACGCAGAATGTTAATTGATAAAAATTACAAAATTTACCGCGGTTGTGTTATTGTTGTACCACTTTTAAATGTTTTTGGTTTTTTAAATTTATCGAGAGATATGCACGGTAAAGATGTTAACCGAAGTTTTCCTGGTTCTAAAAAAGGTTCGCTTGCTAGCAGAATGTCCTATTTTTTAATGCAAGAAATTATTAGTAATGTAGATTTTGGTATTGATTACCATACAGGTGGCGCACAACGAAATAATTATCCACAAATTCGCTTTACAGCAGAAGATGAAAATGCCCAAAAATTAGCAACTATTTTTAATGCACCATTTTTATTTGCATCTGGTTTAATAGCAAAATCTTTTAGAAATGAATGTTATAAAAAGGATATCCCAATTCTAGTTTTTGAAGGTGGCGAATCTTTACGTTTAGACGAATTATCTATTAAAAAAGGAATAAGCGGAACCTTACATATTTTACATTATTTTAATATGATTTCAAAAAAAGTAGCAGTTCATACAACTAAAAGTATTCAATTAACCCATAGAAAATGGATTAGAGCGAAAATTGCAGGTCTTTTTACCGCCGTAATAATAAATGGTGCTAAGGTTAAAAAAGGAGGGATTATTGGCTATATAATGGATACCTATGGCGAAACTAATTTTGCAATAAAAGCGCCACATAATGGCTATATAATTGCTATAAATAATTTTCCGATAATAAATATGGGCGATGCTTTATTTCATATTGGAAAGAAAAATTAAATTTTATAATGTTAATTCATTGCTAAAAAAAACAGTATTCACTTTGTAATTAATGCATTTTACTATATTTACCATAGTTAAAGTGGAAACTAATCAAATGCAAGAACAATCAAAACATACTTTAGATCCAAATAAATGGGTTAGCTTACATTCAGATTATATGTACAACTATACCATTACTAGAGTAAATAATCATGAATTAGCCAAAGATTTAATACAAGAAACTTTTTTTTCAAGCTTAAAAGCAATGAAAAATTTTAAAGGAGAAGCATCCGAACGCACTTGGCTAATTTCTATTTTGAAACGGAAGATAATAGATCATTACAGAAAAAGTAATTCCCAAAAAGGGAAAGCTGAGGTTAAAATGAGTTTTTATCAAGATGGTGAGAAGAAAGGAAAATGGTTAGAAGAAAGAGCGCCATCCGATTGGTCTAAAACAGCAGATGCAACTATGGAAAATGCCGAATTAAAAAGTGCTATAGATGCGTGTATTAATAATCTTCCCGAAAAATATAGAACGGTTTTCTTATTAAAAACAGTTGAAAACTACGAAACGGAAGAAATTTGTAATGAATTAGGTATTTCATCGTCCAATTTATGGGTAATAATTCACAGAGCCAGAGTACAATTAAGAGCATGTTTAGAAGGAAACTGGTTTAAAATTTAAGGTATGGATAATAAAATATTTATAAAATGCGATGAAGCAACTTCTATTTGTGATAAAACACAATATAAGGAAGCTTCCGTTTTAGATAAAATAAGACTTTCTATTCATAATTTTTTATGTAAAAAATGTAAATTATATTCTGAGCAAAATAACTTTATGAGTAAATTATTTAAAGTTAATTTGAAAGGACAACACTTATGTTCATCGGATAAAGATAAATTAGAAAAGAAGCTTGAAAAAGAAATGAATAAAACCAATTTATAAATCTAGAGTAAGATGAATTTTATTCCAGAAAAAATAGATAATTATGCTGTAATTCATAGCGAAGATGAACCAAAACTCTTACAAGAATTAAGTAAAGAAACTTGGCAAAAAGTGTTAATACCTAGAATGTTGAGTGGTCATTATCAAGGACGTATTTTAGCGATGATATCTAAAATATCAAAACCTAAAACGATATTAGAAATAGGAACTTATACAGGTTATTCCGCACTTTGTTTAGCCGAAGGATTACAAAAAAACGGCACATTACACACCATAGATAAAAATGAAGAATTGGTTGATTTTCAAAAAAAATATTTCGATAAATCAACACATAAGCATCAAATTGTACAGCATTTAGGAAATGCATTAGATATTATCCCAAAAATAAAAAAAACTTTCGATTTGGTCTTTATAGATGCCGACAAACCCAATTATTCCAATTATTTTCACGCCATTATTGGTAAAATGAATAGTGGTGGCATTATTATTTCCGATAATGTTTTATGGAGTGGAAAAGTAGTAGAAAAACTAGACTCTAAAGACGAAAGTACCACAGAATTAATAAAATACAATAGCTTATTAAAAGAAGACAAACGTATTGAAACCGTTTTATTACCAATTCGTGATGGTTTAACGATAAGTCGTGTTATTTAAAAAACTTCATTTCTCTTTTTGTAATTTTTGTTTATTAATTGTTAACTTTGTGTAAAAAATTAGGTATAAAATTGAAACCATTGCACGTGAAATTTATGGTGTTGATTTTGATAGAAAAGCACAATTAAATCTACGTAGAATTGATCGATTAGGGTTTAATGACTTTGCTATTTGTATGGCAAAAACACAAAAATCCTTTTCTGATGATGAAAAATTAATTGGAAGACCAACTGGATTTAGAGTAACTGTACGCGAGATTGAAATAGCTGCAGGCGCACGTTTTTTAATTCCTATTTTAGGAAAAATGATGCGCATGCCAGGATTGCCAGCAACACCTGCAGGTGAAGGAATGACTATTGATGATAATGGGGTGATTTCAGGTTTGTCTTAATCCTGTAACATTTCCCAAAGTTTATCTTTTAATTCTGTAATCCCTTCGGTAGTTATAGAGGAAATAAAAATATGTTCTATTTCTTGAGGCAATTCTTTTTTAATTTCTTCTTTCAACTCTTCATCCAACATATCAGACTTTGAAATAGCTAATAAACGTTGTTTATCAATTAGTTCTGGGTTGTGTTTACGAAGTTCATTGAGTAAAATTTCGTATTCATTTTGAATATCATCACTATCGGCTGGAATTAAAAATAGTAAGGTTGAGTTTCTTTCAATATGTCTTAAAAAACGATGCCCTAAACCTTTTCCTTCGGCTGCACCTTCAATAATACCAGGAATATCGGCCATTACAAACGATTTAAAATCACGGTATTTTACAATACCTAAGTTTGGTTTTAAGGTTGTAAAAGCATAATCGGCTATTTTAGGTTTTGCAGAGGTTACGGCTGCTAATAAAGTAGATTTACCAGCATTAGGAAAACCAACTAAACCTACATCAGCTAAAATTTTTAGCTCCAATTGAAACCAACCTTCTTGTCCATCTACACCTGGTTGTGCATAGCGAGGTGTTTGGTTAGTTGAAGATTTAAAGTGCCAGTTACCACGACCACCTTTTCCGCCTTCTAAAAGAATTACTTCTTCTCCGTTATCGGTAACTTCAAATAGTTTTTCTTGGGTTTCTCCGTTTCTTATAATAGTTCCTAGTGGTACATCAATATAAATATCGGAACCATCTTTACCTGTAGACCTACTTTTTGACCCACCATTTCCTTCAACGGCTCTAAAATGTTGTTTGAATTTTAAGTGAAAAAGTGTCCACAATTCTCTATTTGCACGAACAATTATGTGACCACCACGACCACCATCGCCACCATCTGGACCACCTTTATCAACATATTTTTCACGATGTAAATGTACAGAGCCTTTTCCTCCGTTTCCAGAAGATGCCCAAATTTTAATATAGTCTACGAAATTTCCTTCGGTCATTTTTTTTGTTATTTATTTATTATAGCTAAAAAGAATTAGCCATAAATAAAGTATTTATAATTCATCAAAAACCAAACAAAGTCTGCTGGTAATTTCTTTAATAGATCCAACACCATTTACACCAAAATATTTATTTTGTGCTTGGTAGTACTCTTTTAAAATGGCTGTTTTTGTTTCGTATTCATTAAATCGATTACGAATTTTACTTTCATCTTGATCGTCTGGTCTACCGCTAGTTTCACCTCTTTTAAGTAATCTTGCTACTAATAAATCTTCTTCTACCTCTAACGCAACCATACCATTAATTTCTTCTCCTTTTTCAGACAAAAAAATATCTAATGCTTTGGCTTGCGATTCGGTTCTTGGAAAACCATCAAAAATAAAACCTTTGGCATTGTTATTTTTATTTACTTCTGCTTTAAGCATTTTAATAGTTACTTCATCTGGTACTAAATCACCTTTATCCATATAAGATTTGGCAAGTATTCCTAATTCCGTATTATTTTTTATATTAAAACGGAAGACATCACCTGTTGAAATATGTACTAAATCATATGTATCTTTTAATTGTGTTGCTTGTGTTCCTTTTCCTGCTCCTGGAGGACCAAATAATACGATGTTTGTCATTTTATGTTGTGTTAATTGATAAATTGCATTTAAGTTTCTTCCTAAACCATCGTAATCTAAGCCATAGCCTACAATAAATTTGTCTGGTATAGACATGCCAATATAGTCAATAGGTAATTCTTTTCTAAAAACATCTGGCTTAAAAAATAAGGTGGCTATTTTTAATTGTTTTACTTGTTTATCTTTAAAGATTTCATAAATCTCGGTAAGTGTATTACCAGTATCAATAATATCTTCTAAAATGATTACAGTTCTACCTTTTAAATCTTCATTAATACCTACCAACTGCTTTACTTTTCCAACAGACTTAGTGCCTTGATACGAAGCTAATTTTACAAAACTAATCTCACAATCGCCTTTGTATTCACGAATAAAATCGGCAGCAAACATGAATGAACCATTTAAGATACCAATAAATAATGGCACTTCATTTTTATCTAAATCGGCAACTACTTTTTTAGCTAAATGGGCTACTATATTTGCTATCTTTTCTTTAGAAAGATAAGGTTTGAAATATTTGTCGTGTATTTTAATTGTACTCATTCCTTATAACCTGTTTTAGTTCGTTTCGATTTTGGATGATCTAAAAGGTATTTTATTGCCTTTTTGTTTCTTAGAATACCTGCTAACACGGCAACACCTTGTTCTGTAAAAGCATGGGGTTTTGTTCTTCTTCCTTCCCAACTTGAAATCACAAATTGTGATTTCAAGTTTTGCCATTCCGTTTCATTTAATTGAAACATAAAGTCAATAGGAAATCGTTCAATGCTTCGTTTAACAGACTGGTTTAATGTTCGTAATTCTACTTCATAAAGTTGAGATAAATGAACATCAAGCATAACTCTTTGTCCGCGAATTTCAAAAATATTATTTCGAATTACCTCTAATTCCATTCCATTACTTTTAAACACAAAACCTTTCAGCGTTGACACTGAAAGGTTTTGTTATAATTTTACGCTTATTTAATTACTCTTTGGTAACATCTTTAGTTAACGCTTTAGCACCTTTACCTTTCATAATGGTACTATACATAATTGGTGTAGCTACAAATAAGGAAGAATACGTTCCTACTAAAACACCAATAATCATAGCAAACATAAATCCTCTAATAGAGTCTCCACCAAATGTAAAGATTGCCACTAAGGTTACTAAAGTGGTTAAAGAAGTATTAACGGTTCTGCCTAAAGTACTACTTAAAGCTCTGTTTACGACTTTATAAAATTTCCAATCTTGATGATCATTTGCATATTCTCTAATTCTATCAAAAATTACTACCGTATCATTTAAGGAGTATCCAACAACGGTAAGTATTGCCGCTATAAAAGATTGGTTAACTTCCTCAAATGGTAAAAACTTATATAATAAAGAGAATATACCTAATACTATTAATACATCATGGAATACTGCAGCTACTGCACCTAAACTAAACTGCCATTTTCTAAAACGGAATAAGATATATAAGAATACAATTATTAAAGACCCTAAAACTGCCCAAACCGCATCTTGTTTAATATCATCGGCAATGGTTGGTCCTACTTGCATAGATTCCATAATACCAACGGTTTGTTCTTGAGCACCTACTTTAAAGTTTTCTAGTGTTGTTCCATCTGGTAAAAGAGATTTTAATTTTTCAAATAATATCGTTTGAATTTCATTATCTACTTCATTACCTATATCATCAATTTTATAATTGGTTGTTATTTTAATTTGATTATTACCACCATAAGTTTTAACACCAGGTAAAGAACCACCAAAAGCATCTTTTAAGGTTGTTGCAATTTCGGAAGAATTTACATCTTGTGCAAAACGAACTGTATAGGTTCTTCCACCTTCAAAATCAACCCCATAATTTAAACCTTGTGTTAGTAAAGAGCCTAAACCTGCTAATAATAAAGTTCCAGAAATTATAAACGCTATTTTTCGTTTTTTTAAGAAATTAATATCAATATTTTTAAACCAATTTTTAGTAATATTAGTATTGAATGTTAATTTTTTACCGCTATTAATATACCAGTCAACTAATAATCTAGATACAAAAATTGCAGAGAATAAAGAAGTTGCAATACCAACCATTAAGGTGTAAGCAAAACCTTTAATTGGTCCTGACCCGAAAATAAATAAGATTAAACCTGTTAAAAAGGTAGTAATGTTTGCATCTAATATAGATGGTAAGGAAGCTTTATAACCATCGGATACAGCTTCTTTTAAACCTTTTCCGTGTGCTAATTCTTCTTTAATTCTTTCATATATAAGTACGTTTGCATCTACTGCCATACCAATAGTAAGTACAATACCTGCAATACCAGGTAAGGTTAACACCGCTCCAAATGCAGTTAATACACCAAAGATAAATACCATATTTACCAATAAGGCAATATCTGTAGCAATACCTGCTTTACCATAATAGAAAACCATCCATAAAAGTATTAAGGCTAAGGCTAACATAAAGGACATAACACCACTATCAATTGCTTCTTGCCCTAATGAAGGACCAACAATTTCTGATTGAATTATATGTGCTTTTGCTGGTAATTTACCAGATTGTAATGCATTTGCAATATCTTTTGCTTCTTCAATAGAAAAAGCACCTGTAATTGATGTTCTTCCGTTTGGAATTTTGCCATTTACTCTTGGCGCTGTATATACTGAATTATCTAAAACAACCGCTACAAATTTACCGATATTGTTTTCGGTCATTTTTGCCCATTTTTTAGTAGCAGTACCTTTCATAGTCATACTAATTTCTGGACTAGCACTAAATTGTGAAAATTCTTGACTTGCCTTAGAGATTACATCACCTTGTATTGGAGCAATACCTTCTCTATTAGATTTTAAAGCGTGTAAATCAACTACATCACTTCCTTTTTCTGGAATATCCCAAACAAACTTTGCATACCTTAATTCCGATGGTAATAAAGATCTAATTTCCTTTATTGCTAAAAAGTTATTTACTTTAGCAGTATCGGCAACTCTAGACGAACCTAAAATTGGGCTACTTTGTTGTTGGTTAATTGCCAATACAGTAAATAATGGGTTCTCTGCCTTTAAGGTTTCATCGTCTTTTTTTCCTTCTAATAATTTATCCACCTCATCACCAATAGTATCTTTAACCTTTGTAGTATCTTCTGGTTTGATAATGCTTGCTAATTTTTGATTTGCTTGCAATAAAAAACCAAGCATTTCTTGATTAGTAAACACTTCCCAAAACTCTAAATTTGCAGTACCTGTTAATAAATTTCTAACACGATCTATGTCTTTTGCACCAGGCAATTCAATTAATATACGTCCCGTTTTACCAATTCGTTGAATATTTGGTTGGGTAACACCAAAACGGTCAATACGATTACGTAATACTTTAAAAGCAGTTGCTATAGAGGCATCTACTTGATCACTTAAAATAGGTGCAACTTCTTCATTAGTCATTTTAAAATTAATTAAATCACTTAATGATTTTGTGCCAAAGACATTTGGGTCACCTAATTTTACCGTACCATTACTTGTTTCTTTAAAAGCTTTAATGAATAAATCAAAATAAGATTCGCTTGTATTCTTTTGCATTTCACTTGCTTTAGCTAGTGCTTTATTGAATACTTCGTTTTTAGATTTGTTAGATAAACCAATTAAAATATCTTTTACGGATACTTCTAAAGTTGCATTAATACCACCTTTAAGATCTAAACCAAGGTTTATTGCTCTGTCTTTTATTTCATTATATGTATAACTTGTAGTTAAATAGTTAACTTTTACGGCGTCTAAAAATTCTTGTCTTTCGCTTTTATCTTCTATTTTTGATGCTTTGTTATCAATTCTATTGGCAGTCCAGGTGAATGATAAATAGTATAAACATATTAATCCGAATATAATGGCTAATAGTTTGATTACTCCTTTGTTTTGCATGATTTTATGTTTTAAATCTGAATTTATTACTGAAAAAAATTCAGTATGGGTTTTTCAAGTTTGCAAATATAACATTTCAGTAGCTATTTGACAATAATTTTTTAATTAAACTTTTTAGCGATACACCTAACTTTCATACAAGTATTAATTTTTTTCATTTTACTTGAAAAATAATTAATTCTAGCTATCTTTACAGCGAATACTATTTATTATAATTACCATGTCAGAAAATATATTACAACTTACCGATGCAGTTATTTACCAAAGAGAACGATTGGTATTAAACGATGTTACTATTGAAATTTCTAAGGGTGAATTTGTTTATTTAATTGGAGAAACTGGTAGTGGTAAAAGCAGTTTAATGAAAACACTTTACGGTGATTTACCTTTACAGAAAGGTTCTGGCTCTATTGTTTCGTTTGATTTAAAAAATTTAAAACAAAAAGAAATTCCGTTTTTAAGACGAAAAATAGGAATTGTTTTTCAAGATTTTAAATTATTATACGATAGAAATGTTTTTGAAAATTTACGTTTTGTTTTAAGAGCTACTGGCTGGATAGATAAGGGAAAAATCAAAAATAAAATTAATGAGGTTTTAGATAGAGTAGGTATTATTGCAAGTATTGATAAAATGCCCTTTCAATTATCGGGTGGTGAGCAACAACGTGTGGCTATTGCTCGTGCGTTATTAAATGATCCAGAACTTATTTTGGCAGACGAACCTACGGGAAATCTAGATCCAAAAACTTCTATGGAAATTATGGCTGTGCTGCATCAAATAAATGAAAATGGCAAAAGTGTTCTTATGGCAACCCATGATTATGCTTTAATATTAAAATATCCACACAAAACTTTAAAATGCGATAACAAAAGTGTTTTTGAAGTAGTACAAAAAAGTGTGTAAACAACAATCTTTATTTGGTTCTAAAACCGAATAAATTAGTAGGGTATAGATTATTCAATAACTTTTAAAGTTCTCATCTACTAACAAATTGCACAGATTTTTTATTGCCATCTGCAAATTTTGATGTGATTAAATAGTCACCTAATTGTGTAGTTTGTGCTGCTATAACGCCATTTTTTAATGTTCCTTTAAAAGATAATTTATCGCCATAACCTGTACAATAAACCAAGGTGACTAAAAGCAATACTAATAATTTTTCATTTTAGAATGTTTTATTTATTGTCTATAAAATTGCATTAACCTGTTATGCCAATTTAACCATAAAACAATTCAATTTATTTGACTTGTTTTATAATTAATTTGGTATTATACCAATTTAATTATAAAACACGTCATTAAATATATTTAAATAATGATGATTACTAGTAATAGATTTTATTAATTCATTATCCATTTTACGCACCATATTATGCAACCAATCTTTTAAATTTTCCATTGTTTTAA
>CAZOQL010000019.1:0-24884 GCA_964582005.1 uncultured Flavobacteriaceae bacterium
TATAAATACTGCTACTATTTTTTTCATGTTATTTTAATAGATTAATAAAAATTTAATTTAAATACCTAATAGTTGCCGTTGGAGTACTAATTAAAAATTAGAAATTTCAAATTCTGTTCTTCTGTTAAGTCTATGCTTTGCTTCGGAACATTTAACTTTGTTCGAGCATTTATTTCGTAACCTTCCCTCACCATAACCCAAAGAGGTTATGCGGTTTTTATGAATATTACCTTTTTCAATGATATAGTTTACGATTGAATTAGCTCTTAATTGAGATAACTTTAAATTATACTTATTTGTTGCTCTTGAATCGGTATGTGATGATGCAGTTAATTTAATATTTGGACATTTTTTCATTACTGCTATAACTTTATTTAATTCAGTTTTAGAAGCTTTTGTTAAATCCCATTTATTCAAATCAAAAAAGACATTTTTTATTTTATCGAATTCATTTTGACATCTAACATATTCTAGATTTAAGGACCTTTTTTTAATAGGAGTAATAATTTTTTTAACTGTTTGACTTTTACTGATTTTCGGTTTTAAAACTTCTTTTTCTAGAACAACTTCTTTCTTTATAAGAAGTGGTAAGACAGTTGGTTTCTTTTTTGAAATAGAATCATTTTTCACAATCTCATTTACAATTTTTCTATTAGTGAAATATTGGAAAGAATAAATTTTATTTTTACCATCTCTATTTGAATTAAAATATCCTATTCTAATGTGCTTTTTACTTACATATCCAAATTCATCTTTTTTACTATTAATAGGCGCACCCATATTAACTGCAGAGGATTTTAAATCTAAATCAATTGAAAAAATATCAAAACCACCAAGTCCTCCTTTACCATTAGATGCGTAATAAAGGGTGTTATTAACAACAAATGGGGTTTTTTCAATCCCAGCTGTATTTACTTTTTCACCTAAATTTTCGAGCGCACCAAATTTACCATTAACTAAAACCTCTGTTTTATATATATCAAATTGCCCTAGGGTTCTTTTCATATTAGAAGAAAAATAAAGCATTTTTCCATCACTACTAATACTTGGGCTTGTAAAAGAGGTTCCTTTTTTATTAAAGGGTAATTTGGTGATATTTTCCCATTTATTTAATTTTATAACATCTGCTTTATATATTTCTAGATCGCCATCATCAGATTTTCTTGTAAAGTATACAACCTTATTGTTTTTGGTAAAAGAAAGATTCAACTCCTCATTTTTTGAATTAATACTGTTAGACGCTTTTTTACTTTTAATAATTTCACCATATTCATCTATAAAGCCAAAATAAAAATTTAAATTATTTTTTTTTGATCTTCTTAAATTATTTAATCCAATTGAAGAAAAAAACACTAAATCATCGTCAAAGTAACTAATACTACTAGTCTGATTAATACCATTTAAATCTAATTTTATAATAAAACAAGTTTCCGTATTTTGAGAGGTAATACTATACGAGAAAACAATTAATACAATTACTAACAAAATTATTTTTTTCATGTTTTTTTTTTAAGGGGTAAGGCAAAGATATAAATAAAATTACAAACCTTAAATCTATTTCAAAACTTCTTCAATAATTTGACCTGTACAAGCACTTGGTGTTTCTATTTTTAATAAATTAGATAAGGTCGGTGCAATATCAATTATTGGTATGTATCTTTTTAAAGTTCCTTTTTTAATTCCTTTTCCATAAAACAATAAAGGTACATGCGTATCGTAACTATAACCTGAACCATGAGTAGAACCTTTTTCTTTATACGATATTGTTGCTGGCGTTGGAATCACTAAAATATCGCCAGATAATTTCTGATTATATCCATTCTGCAAAGAATTTAAAATTCCAGTTGTAAAATTGGTGTTTTGTAAAGTCTCCGCAGTTACTACTTTGTAGATACCATCAAAAGAAATTATGTAATTTTTAATAGTATTTACTACTTTAATATAATCTAATTTTAATTGTTTGATTTTTTCGGTATTTAAATAAATTTGATAGTTTGAAATATTTTCAATAAGGCTATTGGCACCAAATTCATCCAACACAAAATCATTTAGATATTTTTTAAATCCTTTTTTATCAAAATAATGTGCTTTAATTTTTTTAGATTTTAAGTAATTAGGCACTGGTAAAACAGCGTGGTCAGCTGTTAAAAAATAAGGTATATTCATTTTTACCAATTTCATTATCTAAAAAATTAATAAAACGAGCTAAATCTTTATCCAATCGTAAATATACATCTTGTATTTCTTTAGAGTCTGGTCCGAATTGATGCCCAACATAGTCTGGGCTAGAAAAGCTAATTGTTAAAAAATCTGTTACAGTACTTTGACCTAATTGTTCTCCTTTTATTGCCTCAATTGCAAAATCTACTAATAATGAATTCCCAAATGGAGATACCTTTAACAAATCATAATTATTGTTTTTTTTCATTAAACTTGGTAAATCGTGTGGAAAAATTGGTCTGTTTTCTCCTTTAAATGGTTTTTCAAAATCATTATCATCCGCAATACTTTCGGTATACGTATTAATAGGATATAAAGTATTCCATATTTTTAAATGGGATTTAGCAATATTAGACGTGTTAAAATCTGTTACCCATTTTGGTAATTCATCCAAATAGTACGAACTTGTAATGAAATTAGCTTTTTTATTTCCTTCAAACCAATACGCTGCATCTGCACTAAAACCCGTTGGTAAAATTGCAGATCTATCTTTTATACTGATGCCAATTACTTTTCCTTCATTAATTTGAGCTAACTTTAATTGATCGGTTATTGTAGTTGATTGCAACTTTAAAGGAGATTTACCTTTATTTTTTTTTGAGCCTATTGTTATATAATTAGCATCATCTACACAATAAACTCCTTTTTTTTGATATTTATCATACCAGTTGTTCCCAATTATTCCATGAATGTCAGGTGTAGTACCTGTAAAAATGGAGGCATGACCAACAGCTGTATGAGTTGGTATGTAATTATAATGTGTGTTTTCACAATTATAGCCTTCTTTCATTAATTTCTTAAAACCGCCATCTCCATACTTATTATAAAACCGTATTAAAAAATCATATCGCATTTGATCCACAACAATACCAATCATCAATTTAGGTCTATCAATATAATTATGTGTCGTTTTTTTAGAGACACTATGTGTCTTTTTAGTAGTATTACATTGTAAAAAAAGTAACATTAAGATAATACTTATAACAATATTTTTCATTATTTAGTTATTTAGGTGTACAAAAATAGTCATTTTAAGAAGAACTCTTTTTATTTTTAACTATTCATATTATAAGCTATTTAATCATTCCTTTTTTCTATTTTAGCACTTTATATAGAGTTATAATGAATTATATTGAACACATCGGGAAATATTTTTTAATGCTTGGTCAGGTATTTAGAAAACCTCAAAAAGGAAAAATATTTAGAGAATCATTAAGTAGAGAGTTGGATGATTTAGGAAATAAATCTCTAGGAATAGCGGCATTTATTTCGTTTTTTGTTGGTGGTGTGGTTGCAATTCAAACAGCACTAAATGTAGATAGTGCTTGGATACCAAAATATTTAATTGGCTTTGCTACAAAACGTTCTATTATTTTAGAATTTGCACCAACATTTATATCGGTAATTTTAGCTGGTAAAGTTGGATCATTTATAACTTCTAGCATAGGAACTATGCGTGTTACTGAACAAATTGACGCCTTAGAAGTTATGGGTATTAATTCTCTTAATCACTTAGTTTTTCCGAAAATTATTGCAACTATCTTTTTCTATCCATTTATTATTTCAATTTCTATTTTTTTAGGAATATTTGGAGGTTGGCTTGCAGGTTATTTAACTGGTTTGTTTTCAACTGCGGATTATATTGATGGCATTCAATTGGAGTTTAAAC
Organism: uncultured Flavobacteriaceae bacterium; assembly: GCA_964582005.1. Lineage (GTDB taxonomy): Bacteria > Bacteroidota > Bacteroidia > Flavobacteriales > Flavobacteriaceae > S010-17. Next base: position 3,890 of record CAZOQL010000019.1, read on the forward strand.
CTTTCTTTTATTATTACGCTATGATTAAAACAATGGTGTTTGCATTTGTTATTGCTACAGTGCCATCGTATCACGGGTACTATGTTAAAGGTGGCTCATTAGAAGTTGGTAGAGCAAGTACAAGAGCCGTTGTTTGGACAAGCGTTGTTATTATTGTACTAAATTATTTCTTAACCCAAATGCTATTAAGCTAATGATTGAAGTTAAAAACATACATAAATCTTTTGGAGATGCACACATCTTAAAAGGAATTTCGGCTACTTTTGAAGAAGGAAAAACAAGTTTAATAATTGGACAAAGTGGTTCTGGAAAAACCGTTTTCATTAAATCCTTATTAGGGTTACACACTCCAGAAAAAGGAGATATTAGTTATAACGGAAAAGTTTATAGTAAAATGAGTATCGATGACCGTAGGGAATTACGAAAAGAAATTGGTATGGTTTTTCAAGGAAGCGCCTTATTTGATTCTTCAACAGTAGAAGAAAATGTAATGTTTCCATTAAAAATGTTTACAAATCAAACGAAAGCAGAAATGTTAGATCGTGTAAATGTTGTTTTAAAAAGGGTTGATTTAATTAATGCAAATAGTAAATTTCCTACCGAGCTTTCTGGTGGAATGCAAAAAAGAGTAGCTATTGCAAGAGCTATAGTAATGAATCCTAAATTTTTATTTTGTGATGAACCAAATTCAGGTTTAGACCCCAGAACGGCTATTTTAATTGATAACTTAATTCAAGAAATTACCGATGAATATAATATTATTACTGTCATTAATACCCATGACATGAATTCCGTTATGGAAATAGGCGAAAAAATAATATTTTTAGAAAATGGTATTAAAGCTTGGGAAGGCACACATCATGATATCTTTAGAACTGAAAACAAATCGATTACTGATTTTGTGTATTCGTCAAACTTATTTAAAAAAGTACGAAAAGCCTACCTAATGGAAGATGAAAAAGGCTGATAAAAATACCAGCCTTTTAATTTAAACAAAACAAAAAATCAATTTTTTTAGTTTTTATCCTCTTCATAGAAAATGAATAATTTAAAATAAATGAAATTGTAGTGTTTCTAGGGTTCAATAATTTTTTAGGCGTATCGTGAGTGTAATTTATTTCCATATATCTAGTTAAATATTTATATTATATAGATAACGAAACAATACTTAATTTAGTATTACATACTCAAAACTATTTTTTTATCCGCTATAAGTTTACGCATATTAATTAGCGCATATCGCATTCTTCCTAATGCGGTATTTATACTTACATTGGTAGTTTCGGCAATTTCTTTAAAACTCATATCTTTATACAAACGCATAACTAACACTTCTTTTTGATCTTCTGGCAATTCTTGAATCAAGCTCTTTACATCTCTATGAATTTGATCATTTATTAATTGATTTTCCGCATTTAATGAGTTATCAGACAACACAGAAAAAATATCAAATTCATTAGTATTTTTAAATTTAGGCATACGGCTATTTTTTCTAAAATAATCTATCATTAAATTATGTGCGATACGCATAACCCAAGGTAAGAACTTCCCTTCTTCGTTATATTTACCCCTTTTTAAGGTATTGATAACCTTTATAAAGGTATCTTGAAAAATATCTTCAGTCGTATCTCTATTTAATATTTTACTGTAAATAAAACTATAAATACGTTGCTTATGACGAAGTATTAAAATTTCTAAAGCTTTTTGATCACCATTAATGTATTTTGAAACCAATACAGCATCTTGTAGATTGTTATTTTGCATAATTCTCCCTTTTTAATATAGCTATTTTAAAAGCTAAAGTTGTTAATTTAAAAAAGTAGAATTATAGTATAAGCAATTATTTTATATTACTGTAAGTGTCAAAGATACTAAAAAAATATTGACAAGTACAAATAACCTGTGTGTTTTTTTTAAAAGATTGGACTCTCAAACGAAGTTTTTTTTAGAGTTTAGCTACCTTCTGAATTGTTTATTTTTTAGATACCAAATAGTAAGAAAACCAAATATTGCTCCTCCAATATGGGCAAAATGACCAATATTTGTGCCTCCTAAAAAACCAAAAAAGATATCGCCTAAAAGCATTAATGGAATAAAAATACGTGCTTCAATCATTATTGGCAAGAACAATAATCCCATTTTAGATTTTGGCATTAATACACCAAAGGCAACCATTACACCATATAATGCTCCTGAAGCACCAACCATTCTTACATTGTACTTGGAATAAAATGTCACTAATTTATCCATACCTAATACTTGCAAGGCATCATTATTAGGAATGCTTTTGGTTGCAAGCATATGCTGTATTTCATTTGGCGTTACACCAATGGCAATTAATTCATTATAAATAGATGTAAATTGTAAGTAGTCAATTCCTAAGGAAAATAAAACCGCACCAATCCCTGCAACGAAATAAAGAATTAAAAAATTATTTCTACCTAATATTTGTTCAACAGTACTACCAAACATCCATAAACCAAACATGTTAAATAAAATATGCGTAAGGCTTATATTTCCAGCCCCATCAAAATTACCATGCATAAACATATGGGTAATTATTTGCCAAGGTTTAAATAATGAATTTGCTGGGTAATGCATTGCCAACAAGTCATATATTGCATCTTTAAAAATTAATGTAGCTACAAAAAGCAGTACATTAATTATTATTAAATGTTTTACAGTATCGGTTAATTTTATCATTTTATATAAATTTTTTAGCTATTTCGTGGTACGATAAATTCGTGAAAATTAATTTTCCGAAAGGAGAAAAATTAGGCTCTTTACACGAAAATAATTTATCAATTAAATCTTCTTGTTCTTTATTTGAAAGCTGTTGCCCTACATTTATTGCCAAGCTTTTAGCCATACTTTTAATTATTTCATCCATAATACTATAGCTTTTTTGAGGTGTATCTATTTTTATGGTTTCGATAATTTGTTCTAAGGTTACAACTAATTTTTCTTGAGCTATTGTTGTTGGAATTGCATTTAACACAACGCCATCACTTTTAAACTCTGCAAACTGAAAACCAATGTTTTCTAATTCTTGTTTAATTTCATACAAGATAGCAACATCTTGTTTTACAAATTCAACTTCAATAGGTATCAATAGTTGTTGACTGGAAGTTTCCTCTATCGTTATTTTAGTTAATAATTCTTCGTACAAGATACGTTCATGTGCCAAATTTTGTTTTATAATAATCATGCTACTCTTTAATGTACTCAAAATATATCTACGCTGTACTTGAAATGTTTTTGCGGTATTTTTTTCGAAATTTTCATCAAATAAGGTAATCTGCTGATTCTCTAATAATAAATGTGTCTCATCTTTAACTATATCTTCTTGAGAAGTATTTGTATATAATGCTTCCCAATTAGAAGATTCTTTTTTAGATGAAAATTTATTTGAAGGTGTAAAGGGGTTAAAGTCTGGGTTAACCTGTATGGTTGGCGTACTTTTAGTTTTATTTTTAAAATTGTACGGCACATCCATAGAAGTGTCTCTATTAAAATCTAAAAGTGGTGCAACATTATACTGACCTAAACTATGCTTTACCGTTGCTCGTATAATAGCATAAATATCCGATTCGTTTTCAAATTTAATTTCTGTTTTTGTAGGATGTATATTTATATCAATTGTTTTTGGATCAACCTCTAATACAATAAAATAAGATGGATAATAACCGTTTGCTAACAAGCCATCAAAGGCATTTAAAACGGCATGATTTAAATAATTACTTTTTATAAACCTATTATTAACAAAGAAAAATTGCTCGCCTCTTTTCTTTTTTGCAAACTTAGGGTTTGCCACAAAACCTGAAACTTTTACTAAATCGGTAATTTCGTCAATCGGTACTAATTTATCATTAATTCTATCTCCAAAAATCGCCGTTATTCGTTGCCGTAAATTATCTTCTTTTAAATGATATAATTCTTGTTCATTATGATAAAACGAAAATGAAATGGTAGGGTGCGCCAAGGAAACTCGCTGAAATTCATCTATTATATGTCTTGTCTCTACGGTATTAGATTTTAAAAAATTACGCCTTGCTGGTATATTAAAAAATAAATTTTTAACAGACAAACTAGTACCTTTTGGTGTAGAAATAAGCTCTTGAGCAGTAATTTTACTACCATCAATTTTTATAATTACACCTAATTCTTCGTTTTCTTGTTTGGTTTTTAATTCGACTTGTGCAATTGCAGCAATAGAAGCAAGTGCTTCGCCTCTAAAGCCTTTTGTGTGTAAATTATATAAATCGTTAGCAGATGTGATTTTAGAAGTTGCATGCCTTTCAAAAGAAAGCCTAGCATCGGTTTGACTCATGCCAATACCATTATCAATTACTTGAATTAAGGTTTTTCCAGCATCTTTAATCAATAATTTAATTGTTGTTGCTTTGGCATCTATGGCATTTTCTAGTAATTCTTTCACAACGGATGCTGGTCGTTGCACCACTTCACCAGCTGCAATTTGATTTGCAACATGATCTGGTAATAATTGAATAATATCTGCCATTAAAACAAATTAATATCTAAAAAAAAGAAAGCAAAAAAACCGATTAAAATTACAATAATTAAAGCTAATCGAAGATTAATTTTTTTATCATGAGCACTATGTTTTGATCGATTCCAATCATTTTTTAAATTATCTTTAGTAAGTGATAGCTTGTACGCTTCTTGGTTAGAATCCTTATTTTCGTATTTCTTTTTTAAGTTATCCAAACGTTCTTTACGTGCATCATAAAACCTAGGCTTATAATCAAACACATAATTAGCTCGAGATTTAAATGCGTTACCAAACATACTTAATTATTTTAAACAACAAAAGTACATTTTTAAATTAAAAAAGGAAGAATTAGATTTAGTTCTTATTAACAAAAAAAAACTAATGACGCATAATTTTATGTTTACCCAAATCGCCATCTAGTATTTTAAAACGAACTCTTCTATTGCTGTTTTTTTCTTTTATAGTACATTTAAAAAAATCTACACATGTCACAAGTGGTTCATCAAACCCAGAACCTTTAATAATTAAATTACGACTAGAAACTCCTTTACTAATAAGATAGTCTTTTATGTTATTTGCTCTGTTAGTTGTAATGTTAATGGCATCAACTCGTTTTGCATCAACATTAGTATGTGATGAAATTTCAATCTTCAAAGAAGGTCTATCTAGTAATTGTAGGGCAATTTCATTCAACGAATTTTTAGCATTACTTTGTAATGTAACATTATTATTGTCAAATTTAATTTCGTTTTTTAGGTGTAAATAAATATCGCCTTTTTGGATATAGATTTGCATTGGTTTTATTGTACTCAATAAAACAATTAAGGGGAAAATGATTTTCATAAGGGTTATATAGTTGTTAGTTTTGTTTTGTCCCCTTGTTTAATCTTATAGTTATAATTTTAAATTAATTATTAGTTTTCTAATAGTTGTTATTTAGAAGCATATTTTGCTCTTTTAATATACAAATCTATTTCCTTAGCTTCTTCTGAAGCAGGATAATTGGTTTTAATTTTTTCAAACATCGCTAGCGCTTCCTCTGATTTATTTATATCTAAAGCAGTATTTGCAGCTTTAAATAAAAATAAAGGCGCTGTAAATTTATTTGCACTTAAATTTGCTGCTTGTTTATAATAATCAAAAGCATCTTCTAGTTGATCAATATCTGCAAATGCATCGCCTATTTTACCTTTAGCAATTGGTGCTAACATTTCATCGTTAGAGGAAAATTGACCTAATAAATCAATAGCATTTTTATAGTCATTCATTTTTAAATAAGAAATTCCTGCCATATACTTTGCCATATTTCCAGCGTTTGTACTTGAGTATTTTTTAGCAACTTCTAATAAACCGTATTTATTATCAGCGCCTTCTAAGGCAATAGTATATAAAGAATCTATATCTTTAGTAGCTTTTTCAGCTTTATCAAACATAGATTTCGAAAAAGATAAATGATTTACTGCTTGTATTTCTTTTGGACCACTCACAAATTTACTATAAGCCAAATATGCTAAAAGAATAAATAGAAAAGCACCTAAAATAGTATATACTATTTTCTGATTTTTTTCTAACCACTGTTCCGATTTAGAGGCTGTTTCGTCTAAACCATCAAAAACTTCTTGTGTAGTAGACTCACCATCATACTGCACATCTTCTAAATAACCTTCGTTTTTAGATTTTTCTTGTCTTATTTTATTTCCTCTTTTTTTGTATGTTGCCATTACTGCTAATTATTATATTAAAATTCGTTTTTATCGAATAGTTTGCAAAAGTATAATTTTTATTGAAAACTACGAGTATAAATGCCGTAAATTTCGTTTTTTTGCATTAAATATGTATCTAAAAAAATTAAGTTTACTAAATTATAAAAATTTTGCAACGGCCAATTTTGAATTTGACCCTAAAATAAATTGTTTTCTGGGTAATAATGGTGTTGGAAAAACGAATGTTTTAGAGGCTATTTATTTTTTATCCTTTACCAAAGGCTATATTAATAATGTAGCATCACAACATATTAAACATAACAAAGATTTTTTTGTATTAGATGCCGTTTATCAAAAAAATAACAGAGACGAAAGTATTCATTGCAGTTTAAAAAAAGGTTCAAAAAAAACGATTAAACGCAATAATAAAGAATACGAAAAACTATCTGATCACATTGGGTATTTGCCTTTGGTTATCATTTCGCCAATGGATATTAATTTGATTGCCGAAGGAAGTAATGTGAGGCGTAAATTTATGGATGGTGTGATTTCTCAATCAGACACTGTGTATTTACAACTTTTGATTTCTTATCAAAAAGTACTATCGCAACGTAATTCTTTATTGAAATATTTTGCAGCAAACCATACGTATGACGTATTGAATATTGAAATTTACAATACACAATTAACTAATTTAGGAGAACAAATACACGATAAAAGAAAAAAATTTTTAAAAGAATTTATTCCTATCTTTAAAAAAAGGTATTTACATATTTCTAATGGCAATGAAATAGTTAACTTGCAGTATAAATCTCAGCTAAGCGAAAATAACATGAGTGACTTATTAGAAAAAAGTATTGCCAAAGATAGACTTTTACAGTATACATCGGTTGGCATTCATAAAGACGATTTGGTTTTCGAATTAGAAACGTATCCTATTAAAAAATATGGTTCACAAGGACAACAAAAATCTTATCTAATTGCTTTAAAACTAGCGCAATTTGATTTTATAAAAAACCAATCTAACGTAAAACCAATTTTGTTATTAGATGATATTTTTGATAAATTAGACGAAAACAGAGTTTCACAGTTATTGCAATTAGTAAATGAAGATAATTTTGGACAATTATTCCTTTCGGATACTAATGTAAAACGAACTGAAAAAGTCATTAAAAAAACCAAACAATCATACAAATTATTTACTTTAACCTAAAAATATTAAATTAATTGAGTTCAAATAATACAAAATATAATTTTACTACTATAAAGGATTTAATGCAAAAAGTACTGCAAAAAAACAAGCTAACTAATGGCATGCAACAAATTCATGTTTCTGAAGCTTGGCGAAAAGTTATGGGTGAAGGTATTTGGACGTATACAACAAGTGTTAAAATAAGTAATGGTACATTAATAGTTGCTCTAAAGTCTTCGACCATTCGTGAAGAACATAGTTATAGAAAAGAGCAAATCATTACGATGATGAATGCGTATTTAAAAGAGAATTTGATAAAACGTGTTAGATTAGTTTAGTAACCTGAGTTCGACCTAATATTTGATTTTCAGAATCCCAAGAAAAGGTGAGATTTGAAATGAAAATTTAAAGGAATATCTAGATATTTCAAAAATTATTCATGAAAAAGATTACTTTTTCTTGGGGTTTCCTTCGGATTTGATGAATTTTTCCCAATTATTGCCAAATTCTCTTAAACTAACCAGTTAGTCCTTCGATAATTTGACTTCAAATTGAATGAAAATTCATTCAAACTGAAAACAAACATTAGGTCGAACTCAGGTTAGTAGAACTATAAGATATCTAAACTTCCTTTGCCTTCTCTAATAATTTTTGGTTCTCCTTTAGATAAATCAATTACTGTAGAAGCTTTGTTGTCACCATAACCGCCATCAATTACAAGTGCTACTTTATCTTTCCATTTTTCATAAATCAACTCTGGATCGGTTGTGTATTCAATAACTTCATCTTCATCATATATTGATGTTGATACAATTGGGTTACCTAAAAGCTTTACTATTTCTCTTGCAATATTGTTATCCGGCACACGAATACCTACTGTTTTTTTCTTTTTAAAAACCTTAGGTAAATTGGAACTTCCTTCTAATATAAAAGTATACGCGCCAGGTAAAGCTCTTTTTAATAATTTAAAAGTTGGTGTGTCTATTTGTTTCACATAATCCGATAGGTGACTTAAATCATTACAAATAAAAGAAAATTTAGATTTTTCTAATTTCACCCCTTTAATTCTAGCAATTTTTTCTAATGCTTTTGTATTGGTAATGTCACATCCTAAACCATAAACAGTATCCGTAGGATAAATGATTAAACCACCTTTTCGTAAAACGCAAACCACTTTTTCAATCTGCTTTAAGTTTGGGTTTTCTTCATAAATTTTTACTAATTGCGACATCTTATTTCTACTTATTTATGCGAAAATAATTATACTATAAATAAGCCTGTTATAAAACTAGCTTATTCTATTAATTTATAATTGTATTAAAATTAGAACACTCAAGATTCTTATAATTTCTCAATTAATCTAAAGCCTTCACCATGTATATTTACAATTTCTACATTGGGGTCTAATTTTAAATATTTACGTAGTTTGGCAATATAAACATCCATACTACGTGAGGTGAAATAATTATCATCTCTCCATATTTTTGTTAATGCTAATTCTCTTGGCATTAAGTCATTAACATGTAATACTAACAAACGCAACAATTTACACTCTTTTGGTGATAGTTTTTGAAATTCTTCGTTTTCAAAAGTCAAGTGTCTTAAGTTTGTATTTAGGTGAAATTTACCAATGTTAAATTCAATAATTTCATCATTACTGTCTGAATTATTACTTTTACGTTGTAATATGGCGCTTATTTTATACAATAAAACTTCACTATCAAACGGTTTATTTAAATAATCATCGGCTCCAACTTGATATCCTTTTAACACATCTTCTTTCATGGTTTTTGCCGTTAAAAAAACAATAGGTATTTCTGTGTTAGTAGCCCTTATGTCTTTTGCTAATGTGAAACCATCTTTTCTTGGCATCATTACGTCTAAAATACAAATATCATACTCGTTATTTTTAAACATAATTAAACCTTCTAAACCATCTTTAGCTAAAGTTACATCATAATCATTTAATGCTAAATAATCTCTTAAAACGGTTCCGAAATTAGGGTCATCTTCTACTAATAAAACTCTTTTATTTGACATATGTATTTTTTTAATTATTACTATATTTTAAATCACTGGTAATTTAATATAAAAGGTACTTCCTATTCCCTTTTCACTTTCCACATAAACTGTACCATGATGATATTCTACAATTTTTTTCACGTAAGACAAACCTAGCCCATGTCCTTTTACATTATGAATATTTCCTTTTTGTTCTCTATAAAACTTATCAAAGATACTTTTTTGTACATTTTTATTCATTCCAATACCATTATCTTTAATTTTAACTAGTATGAAATTTCCTGCATTTTCAGTATAAACATCAATTTCAGGTTCTTGTTCTGTATATTTCACGGCATTATCTAAGACGTTAACCAATACACTTGTTAAATGAAGTTCACTTGCCGAAACTTCGGTTTGCAATGCTTCAAAATGTGTAGTGATATGACCACCTTTATTTTGTACTAGTAAACCTACATGTGCAATAGCATCTTCTATTAAGTCGTGAACATCTATTACTTCCTTACTAATATCTAGTTGATTTTTTTCTAATTTAGATATTTGTAGCACATTTTCTACCTGCGCGTGCATTCGTTTATTCTCTTGACGTATCATTTTTACATACTTAAGTACTTTTTGATTGTCATTAATTATTTTAGGATTTCTAATAGCATCTAATGCTAAATTTATAGTTGCAATTGGCGTTTTAAATTCGTGTGTCATATTATTAATGAAATCTGTTTTGATTTCAGAAATTCTTTTTTGCTTCATTAATTGATAAATGGCACTTCCAAAGGCAAGTATGATAAATAAAATAAATGTAGATGCTAAAATTAGTTGGCGTTTTATATTTGCCATCATATATTCTCTTTGCTCTGGAAAACTAACATATAATATGTAATTATTTTCTTGAATTCTTGAGTCGGAAACAAATAATGGCACTTTATATTTTGTATCGCAATTAAATTGAAATTGAGATGATTTTACTTTTGTAGGTAAATCACCATCAAAAACGGCAAACTCAAAAGGAGTTTCTATACCTCTTTCCTTTAACTCGTTGGGTATTTTAAATTGCAGCTCGGTTATACTAACACGTTTATAAATTGGTCTTTTTGGTGCGATTTCACTAAACAAATCTTCATATTGTAATTTATCTAAAGCGGACATTTTACCAATACTTTTAGATTTTAATATTGGCTTTGAAGTTTTTATTTCTTTTTTAATACCCAAACCTAATTTTGAAATCTCTTTTTCTTTTTTTAAAAAGAAAGATTTATACCGAATAGTTGAGTGGATAGAATCGGAATTAAATAAAGTAATAGGACTTTCAAAATTATCTTCTAAAATACTTTGTTTGTATGTGAAAATTTCATTGTTAACCGTATCATACGATTGATAAATAATTTCTCGTAGTTCTCTTTTTTTTAAATTTTCTACACTACTAAGTATCGGTCTAAACTCTTTAAAATAATCTCTAAACTCTCTATCTTTTATGTTTTGAGAAATGTCTATTAAAGCAGATTTCACATTAGAGGAAAATTGTTTTTTGCGAATTTCCATAGAACTATTAATCCAAAATACTTGTACCACAATAATACCAATCACAGCAATGCTCATTAATATAATAAGAAGTGTAAAAATTTTTTTATTCATTTTATAGCAAAGTTAACTTATCTAAAATTTAAATGTTAATTTTTAACGTTCATTAACTAAAAATAGTCTTTTTTAACAATTTTTTAAGCTTCCGAAATTGTTTTATTTAACACATTATGAATTTTTAGCACTTGTTTTTTTACAGTTTCTAAATCTAGATTTTCAATAATAAAATCTGATTTTTCAATTTTCAGAGAATCATTCCATTGATTTTCCATTCTTTCTAATACTTTATCTTTCGTAGTTTTGTCTCTTTGCACTACTCTATCTATTTTTATGTTTTCAGGTGCAGTTACCGTTATTACAAAATCACAATATTGATCACTGCGGTTTTCAAACAAAATGGCGTTTTCTTGTATAACATAATGTAAATTAGTTTTTAAGGCTTGCTTCTTAAGCCATCTTGTAAAATGTTGCTTTACTTTAGGATGAACAACGGAATTAACATACGCTAAATTAGCTGGGTTTGTAAATATTAAATTTGCTAAAAAAGGTTTATTTAATTTTCCGTTTAAATAAACTTCATTTCCAAAATTATTTACTAATTTTCTTTTAATTATTTTAGAAGTTTGCATCAGTTTTTTAGCCTCATCATCTGAATAATAAATAGGAATTCCTAATTTTTGAAACATTTTTGAAACCGTAGTTTTACCACTACCGATGCCACCTGTCAAACCTATAACTAACATCATTTTTTAATTAAAAATTCTATTTTATTTGGCACTAAATCTATATCAGAAACTAAGTTAGATTGTTTTACTAATTTAGGAACTAAGTAAAGTAAACTATCACGTTGTGTTTTAGAAAAGTCACATACTACTTTAAAATCGGATACTTGGATTTTATTAAAGTTTTTCAAACTTACCTTATAAGTGATTTTTACTTTTTGTAGAAAAGTTGAAATATTATACTCTTTTGGTACATTAATCAATTCAAATTTTAATTTTAAACTACCTTCTGTGAATTTTTCAACAGAACCAGCAACTTGTATTTTAGATTCTGAAAAATGAACTCTATCCAAATATTTAGGAATATCTAATGCAATTTTTTTCTTAAAACTAGACGCTACATTGTTTAATTCTAAAAGTTTCGTATTAATAAACTGCATAGAATCAATTTGTTTTTCTGGACCAGTTATAACAATAGATTTTGGTGAAATTGTAATTTTATCGAGTAAATTATATCCTGATTTATACGTTATCTTTAAATTTGGCTTTACTTTAATTGTTTTACTCGTTAATTTTCCGAAATCAAAAAACAAGGTGTCTGGATAGATTTTTATAATTGTTTCTTCAGCCTTTAATTGCTTTTGAAATGTTGGTAAATGTTGGTTTGGTAAAAAATAATAAATAGTGTTATTTTTCCTTATAAGGTACTGTAAATCAATTGTTAAATTTGAAGTATTCATATTATAACCTAACAAAGAAAAACCAGATGATTTTAAGACAACAGTCATTTTTTCAAGAAAATTATTTTGAGTTACTTTTTCTTTTGGCAAGTTGATATAGCGCGTCTTAAATTCGATAGTATCCGTATACTCTTTTGATAATTTTGTTAAGGTCCAAAAAAGTGTGGATAGCACTAAAAAAATCAAAAAAACTTGTGTTTTTTTATTTTTAAAATAATTTTTATGTGTTGTCTTTAATTTCAATTTTTATCTGTTTTCTTATTCTTTTTTAGAAATGCTAAGTTATTAAAAATATAGCAAAGAAAAAGAGTTCTACTAAATGTAGAACTCTTTTTTATTATTACTATAATAAACCAACCTATTTAGTAAGTTTCTTTAAGTATTTTTTACTTAATTCCATAGAAATTGCCGAACGTTCAAATTTAATTCTTCCAGCGGTCGTTTCAATAATACACGTATTGTCACTGTCTATAAAATCAATCACTTTACCATGTATACCACTTGTTGTGATTACTTTATCGCCTTTTTTAATTGCTGTCTGAAAATTTTTTTCATTTTTTTGACGCTTCATTTGCGGTCGTATCATAAAAAAATACATAATCGCAAACATTGCCAAAATATAATACAACATCATAGATCCGCCACCAGCTTGTAATAAAATAGTTAAGTTCATATCTTGTTCTTATTTAACTTGTAAAATATTTTTTCCAGCTTCAGCATCTTTTTTTGCTTTGTCAGCTGCTCTTTTTACTTGATCAATTTTTCTTTTTGCAGCTCTTTCTGTTCTAATTTTTTCTTGTGCAGGATCTGGAGTTACAGACGCTTTGACTTTAACAAACTCTTTTCCTTTATTGGTATTACAAGTAATTGTTACTGTGTTTTGCTTATTACCTGGCTTTCCTTTTGAATTGAATTTTACGTCAAATTTACCACTTGCTCCTGGCATAATTGGTTCTTTTGGCCAACCTGTTGGCACTGTACAACCACAAGAACCTTTAATGTTAGTAATTAATAAAGGTGATTTTCCTGTGTTTTTAAATGTAAAGGTAGTCTCTACTTGATCACCTTCGTTAATTGTTCCCCAATCGTGAATTGCTTTATTAAATTCAATTACTGGAGCATCGGCATTATTTGCGATGGTTTTTTTGGCAGCTTTCTTTAAATTATCTGCTTTAATTTTTTTGGTAGCATCTTCTTTACAAGATACAAATGCAATAGCTATAACTGCAATTAATAAAACTAGTTTTCTCATTTTTATATATTTAATTAATTAGTGTAAATTTGAGTCCAAAAATAGAAAAATTATAGTAAACCTCTACCTATTTTAGTTATTTTTTCATCTTTTTGGTATTTTTTTTCTATTTTATCTAAAACACCATTAATAAAAAAGCTGCTTTTACCAGATGAATAGTCTTTTGCAATTTCTAAATATTCATTAATAGAAACCTTGGTTGGAATAGATGGAAATTCTAAAAATTCTATAATTGCCATTTTAATTAATATTAAATCAATATCGGCTATACGATCATAATCCCAATTTGGCGTTTCTTTATCAATTACAGTATCTAATGAAGTATGATTTAGCACTACTTTTTGAAATAATTCTTTCACAAAATTATAATCATCATCATCTTTATATAAAGCACTTAATATAAAGGTAGAAGACTCCTTCAATTTAGATAGGGTTTTCACCATTGCTGTATTCACAAACGGAATATCACCTACCCAACCAATATATTGATCTTCGTAATAATCGGCTAATTTGTCATTTGGTGCTATTATTTTTTTATAAATAGCGACAACAAATTCTTTATCTTCTTTAAAAGAAGGATTTTTTATTTTAGCGTAGGTTTCAAAATAATCAGATTCTTTTATCGCATCAAAAATAACTTGTATGTATTCCGTTGCATCTTTCCAATTATTAATATTTTTAGAGACTTGATAATCTGTTAAGGAAACACTGTTTTTAAATATATCTAAAAACTTATTATTCGAAATATTAGTAACTCCTTGAAGTGCCTCTTTTGCTACAATTCTATTTTTTTCAAAAATTATGCGCCTTTTATTTGCTAAACCCTGTACCTCAACCAACAAACTTAATTGTAAAATATATAGTTCATATAGTTTGTCTATACTAAAATAAAGAAATTTCTCTTCTCTTGTAAGATCATCACTTTTAGATTGTAATAATGCATATACACTTTGCATTACTTTGATACGAATATGTCTTCTGTTTAACATTGTAAAAGAACTTTTTTTAAGAATGGCAAATATATATAAGCATTATGAAATGGACTAATTTTTATTTGAGGATTTTTTGAAAATATATACAAATTTTATCCATACAATTTAATTCAATTTATAATGAAATTCATTCCCTTTTAATTCTTGTAATAACTCATTAGAAATAGCCACTTTTTTAGTTCTACTTGACATATGTAGTTTTAGTTTCTTTTCTCTATCATAAACCACAAAATTTAAGATATTATTCCCTTTATAACGAACTACAATATCTTCAATCTTTACTATTATTTTGGCGTCTAGAGTTTCAATATCAATATGCAAAGTTAATTTTTTTGCCATTTTAGACAGCACATCTTGTAACATCTGCATAGAAGTGAAACTAATTCTTGCTGGACCATCATTCCAACCTCTTTGGATAGATACCTTAATATATAAAAAAGCACTTGGGATTAAAAAATGTTTTTGTTTTAAGTAATCTTCACCAAAAATTCGAAATTCATAAGACTCATTAAAGTCTTCTAAGACAAAACTTGCCCAACCTTTACCATTTTTAGAAATCCGATGTTGTACATTAGAAATAATACCACCAAAAGACAGCTCCTTACCTACCATATTATCTATATTAGAAAAGTAACTCAAATTAGCATTCGTAAAATATTTTAATTCTGTTTTATAATCGTCTAGCGGATGTCCAGAAATATACATGCCAATTGCTTCCTTTTCTTTGGATAGTTTTTCCATAATATTCCAAGGTTCACAAAAAGGAATCATCGGTTCGTCTAATTGTACTTCACTAGCTTCCCCAAACATAGATATTTGTGCTGAATCTCTATTTTCTTGAAATTTATTACCAAAGCGAACTGCTTTATCAATAATAGTCAAACCTTTTTCATCTAAAGCATAATATTGCGAACGATTTATATCGCCAAACGAATCAAAACCACCCGAAATTGCCAAACCATCAAAAGCCTTTTTACTTGCTGCTCGTAAATCCACTCGTTTTGCCATATCAAAAATGGATTTATAATGTCCATTTTCTTTTCGTTCGTTAGTAATTGCTTCTACTGCCTTCTCGCCCATTCCTTTTATTGCACCAATTCCAAAACGGATTGCGCCTTTTTTATTTACCGCAAATTTGTAATATGATTCGTTTACATCTGGTCCAAGTACTTCAATACCCATTCGTTTACATTCTTCCATAAAAAAGGTAACCGATTTTATATCGCGCATATTATTAGATAGTACCGAAGCCATGTATTCCGCTGGATAATGTGCTTTTAAATACGCAGTTTGATAGGCAATATAAGCATAACAGGTCGAATGCGACTTATTAAAAGCGTAGGCAGCAAAAGCTTCCCAGTCTTTCCATATTTTATTTAATATTTCTTCGGGATGTCCGTTCTTTTTTCCTCCTTCAATAAATAACGGTTTCATCTTTGCCAACAAAGTAACAATTTTTTTACCCATTGCTTTACGCAAACTATCGGCTTGTCCTTTGGTGAAATTGGCTAATTTTTGCGATAGTAACATTACTTGCTCTTGGTAAACTGTAATTCCGTAGGTTTCTTTTAAGTAACCTTCCATTTCTGGCAAATCGTAAGCAATAGCTTCTTTGCCATGTTTACGATCAATAAAACTTGGTATGTATTCCATCGGTCCTGGTCGATACAGAGCATTCATCGCAATTAAATCTTCAAACTCAGTAGGCTTTAATCCTCGTAAATGTTTTTGCATTCCTGCAGATTCGTATTGAAAAATACCAACGGTTTCTCCTTTTTGGAATAACTCATAGGTTTTTTTATCGTCTAGCGGAAAGTCATCTGGAACCAAATCAACATTATGTATTGCTTTCACAATTTTTACCGCATCTTTAATTAAAGTTAAGGTTTTTAAACCTAGAAAGTCCATTTTTAATAAACCTGCACTTTCCACCACATTATTATCAAACTGGGTCACAAACATATCCGACCCTTTGGCAATTGCCACTGGAATTAGGTTGGTAATATCTTCGGGCGTAATAATTACACCACAAGCGTGTGTTCCTGTATTACGTACAGAACCTTCTAGCGAACGTGCTTGTAAAATAGTTTGACTCATCAAATTATCTTCATCCGCTATAGCTCGTAATGTATTTACATTTTCTTTTTCTTCTGCGCGAAGGGCTTTTATTTTACCGATACTTTTTGGATCATCACCAAAAATATTTTCAAGTTTAACTAATGGTATTAATTTGGCGATTCTATCGGCTTCATACAATGGCAAATCTAAAACTCTCGCGGTATCTCGAATAGAAGATTTTGCAGCCATTGTGCCATAAGTTATAATTTGTGCTACTTGATTTTTACCGTATTTATCAATGACAAATTGAATTACTTTTTGTCGTCCTTCATCATCAAAATCAATATCAATATCTGGTAAAGAAACACGTTCAGGATTTAAGAAACGCTCAAAAAGTAAATCGTATTTTAAAGGGTCAATATTGGTGATTTTTAAACAATATGCTACTACCGATCCTGCTGCCGAACCACGACCAGGACCAACCGAAACATCCATTGCTCTGGCTTCTTTAATTAAATCCCAAACGATTAAAAAATAACCTGGATATCCAGTTTTTTCGATAATAAACAACTCAAAATCGAGTCTTTCTTTAGTTTCGGCATCTAATTCATTACCATAACGCATTTTTGCACCTTCAAAAGTAAGGTGTTTTAAATAGGCATTTTCTCCTCGAACACCGCCATCTTCTTCATCTTCTTTTACATGAAATTTGGTTGGAATATCAAATTTTGGTAATAATACATCGCGCGCTAAAGTATAGATTTCTATTTTATCTACAATTTCTTGAATGTTACTTATTGCTTCAGGAATATCAGTAAACAACTCCTGCATTTGGGCTTGTGATTTGAAATAATATTCTTCATTATCTAAGCCATACCGATAACCTCTACCTCTACCTTTTGGTGTATCTACTTTCTCGGCATCTTTAATACATAATAAAACATCGTGTGACGTAGCGTCTTCTTTATCTATATAAAATGTATTGTTGGTAGCAATAATTTTTACTTCGTGCTTTTTAGCAAACGCCAACAAAACCTCATTTACATGATCTTCGTTTTCTTGTCCGTGACGCATTAGTTCTAAATAAAAATCTACACCAAATTGTTCTTTCCACCAAAGCAAAGATTCTTCGGCTTGTTTTTCGCCAATATTTAGAATTTTATTGGGTATATCACCATATAAATTTCCTGATAAAACAATTAAATCTTCTTTATATTTTTTTATTAATTCACGATCAATTCTTGGCACATAATAAAATCCATCGGTATGCGATAAGGAAGAAAGTTTCGCTAAATTATGATAGCCTTTTTTATTTTTTGCCAACAAAACTATTTGACCACCATTGTCTTTATTTTTTTTATCTAAATGATTTTCGCAAACATTAAAAGTACATCCTAAAATGGGCTTTAATGCTTTTTTAAGAACGCCATCTTCCTCTAGGTTGTCATTATGTGTTTCTACTAATTTATTATACGACAAGGCTTCTTTTATGAAATAAAAAGACCCCATCATTCCGAAATCGGTAATAGCAACTGCCGGCATTTGATCTGCAATAGCTGCATTTATCAAATCAGAAACGCTAGATGTAGATTGTAATATAGAAAATTGCGAATGGTTATGTAAATGTGAAAAACTGGCTTTTTTTGTGATGCTTTTTACAAAAGAATTGTCTTGCTTCTTACTTTTTTCTTCTTGCGCCTTATCCTTTAATTCTTTACTTTCTTTTTTTAAATTAAGATGTTTTATTCCAAAAGTTCCGAAAGGCGCTTTGTTTTCTTCTTTGAATTTTGGTAAATAATCCGCCTCTACTTTTAATTCTGCTGACGAATAATTACCAATTCGTATCAGCTCTAAAAAACAACGTGTGGTTGCTTCAACATCGGCAGTTGCGTTATGCGCTTCACCGAAACCTTGGCTGAATAATTTTTGGTGTAACTCGGTTAAAGTTGGTAGTTTAAATTTACCGTATCTTCCTCCAGGTAATTGACAAATTGTTGCCGTTTTTTCGGTACAAGTATCTAAAACTGGCAATATATTTAGTTGTGTCTCTACTCCTTTTCGGTAAAATTCACAACCCATTATATTTAAATCAAATTTTAGATTTTGCCCAACAATAAAGGTTGCTTTTTCTAAAACTTCGTTAAACAGTTGCAATACTTTTTCTAAAGATTCTCCTTGTTTTTTAGCTAATAAGGTAGAAATTCCATGAATTTGCTCGGCATCATACGGAATATTATAATCTTCTGGTTTTATTAAATAATCGTGATGTTCAATTAATTTTCCGAATTCGTCATGCAATTGCCAAGCTATTTGTACACATCTAGGCCAATTATCGGTATCGGTAATTGGTGCTTTCCACTTTTTGGGTAATCCTGTGGTTTCGGTATCGAATATTAAGTACGTATTTTTAGTCATATTCTCTCGCAAAGAAGCTATATTCTTACATGGATTTTTAGAATTCTAAAATTACGGATTTATTAAAGCCTATAAATTAAAATAGAATCTATTTATTAACAATATGCTTTAACTGCAAAGAGTCAAAGAACTACACAAGCTCCATAAAAATTTTACGCATCATTCTATGTTTTCTATACGCCAATTGTGATAAAACAACAAACTCCGACAACATAAAATCGAGAGCTTGTTTTTAAGATTAGATTAGCAATACCTTATAAAAGACTCATAAGTGTATTCACTAAACTTACTACAAATAATATAATAATAGAAATCATAATAACTTGTTTTTTTAGTTAGCAATTTGTTTCTTTTTAACGTTAAATAAGAAACCCTTTTTTGAATTCTTTATCAGTATATAACGATTTGGAATTCTGGTAAAATAAAAAGGTATAAATTCATATAGATGACTATGAATTTGGTATTTATATTAAAAATAAACACTTCATGTGAAACCACAACACTATAAATAAATTAACAAATGAAAGTAAATATTAGTAATCTAATTAACAAATGAAATATTTGTAGGTGATTTTTAATGTAATTTGGGTTTATTTTTAAAAAATCATCTTTTTTTTAATTTTTTTTGATGATTTCATCTTTTTTAACAAAAAAATAGTTCTAAATTCATAAATGGTTTTTTACGAATTTAGAGCTAAAATTAATATTTTCAAGAAACTTATTTTTGTTTCTTTTCTAACTTTTTTTTATGATTTTTTTGCTAATTCTCATCTCTTTTTGTAGCAATTGTAGTATTCTCTTTTGTGATAGATAATGATTTGATTTTAGATTTATCCATTTTTTCATATGCTTCCTTAGTTACTTTTTTTCCATTTACAATATATTGTTCGGAAGAAGCCGAAGTGCTTGAATGGTTTATATTATTACCACTACTATAATGATTGACACTTCTATTCTCACTAATTACATAATTTCTTTTGGTTGCTTTTTTATGATTTTTCAATTCTACATTCTCAATAAAAATCTCATCATTATGTTTATCATACGCAATTAGTATTTTTGCAATTGGCGCATCTTGTGTGTACGAATAACTTGATGCTGAATTTTCTGAATTACCATCAATTTTAATAGTTATTATTTCTTTATTCTTATTTTTTTTAATATCGTAAAACTTTATAGCAATATTATGTTCTTTTTTGAATTTCTTTTGAATACGTTTTAGTTCTTTGCTAGAAGTTTTACTATGTATTTTTACATTATAACCTGTAAATTTATTGGCAATAATTTTGTATTTTTTAGACGTGCTTCTTACACCATATTTAGGTTGTTTTTTTATGGTATCGTAATTTACAAATCCTTTAGGATTAATATTTTTACCATCTTTCATTATTTCGTAATGTAAATGTGGCGCTGTAGATTTACCTGAAACACCAACTGTACTTATTATTTCGCCCGCTTTTACTTGTTCATTTAAAGCTATTTGTATTTCACCTAAATGATGATAATTCGTTTGGTAATTATTGGCGTGTTTTATTTGAATGTGGTTTCCTTTAAGTTTATCAAATGTAGCTTTTACAACAAAACCATCAGCAGTAGCATAGACATCAACGTCTTTGTGTACTTTTATATCAATTCCGTTATGAAACTTTATTTTATTAGTTTTTGGATCTATTCGTTTACCAAAACCAGATAAAATTGTAATTACATTTGCTTTATGAATTGGGTTTATAAATTTAGGGTGATTTCCAATCTCTTTTAAAACGGAATTTAATTTATTAGGTATAAACACTTCTTTAATAGTAAAACTA
>CAZOQL010000020.1:0-23811 GCA_964582005.1 uncultured Flavobacteriaceae bacterium
CTTTAATTATTCTTTGTAGTGATGTAGTTCCAGATGCTCTAGAATTAGTTAAAGAATTAAAAAAACGAGAATCTCGTGGTGAAAATTTGGTTTCATAATACTTAATCATACCAAAACTATATCATTTTGGTGTGATTAAATAACATTATAAACGGTTAAATATTATTGATTTTTATCAAACGCTTTTTAGTATAAATTTTGTTCAATTGTAAAAAATGATAAAATTTAGCGTCTTTTTAATATAAAATCGATTCACCTTACATTTAAAATCTGAGTTCGACCTTAAGATTACCTTTTCTTTGTGTTTCCTTCGGATTTGATGAATTTTCATCAATTTTTGTCAAAGTTTTTCAAACTAATACAGTTAGCCCTTCTTAAATTTGGACTTCAAATTGAATAAAAATTCATTCAAACTGAAAACAAATCTTAGGTCGAACTCAGGTTATTAGTACAAAAAGGATTTTTTAAAAACAAATTGAATTTAATGTTACTCTATATGTTACCAATAGATGCAGGATTGGAATATACCCAACAAGATTATATAGAAACACCAACATTTAATGGTTTAACCGAATACGATATTAATTTATTAAAAAATGTATTTGTGTTTAAATTAAACTACCGTTTTAGTAAAGGAAAAAGTATCCGTAAAACTAAAAAGGATATTCAAGACGATGAGAAAAAAAAGGATGGATTTTTTTAAAAACTCAAGTCAGGGCTTCACTTTAAGTGAAACCCTGACTAATACTACTTTTTATTGACCCAATAGCTCTTAATTTTTCGGATGCTTTTATATATAGAAAAAACTTATATTTGCCAAAAAAACAACGTGAGCAAAGCTATCATTGCTTCTCTATATGAAAAATCTGACAAAACAAAACAGATTATTCAAGCCTTAAAACAAGAAAAGCAACAAATTCAGATTACGAATTTGGTTGGATCTTCTTTGTCTTTTTTGATTTCAGAAACTTTTAAAAAGACCGACAAACCCTATTTATTAATCTTTGAAGATAAAGAAGAAGCCGCTTATTATTTAAACGATCTAGAGCAATTAATAGGTAAAAAAGAGTTGCTTTTTTATCCAGCATCGTACCGTAGAGCATACCAGATTGAAGAAACCGATAATGTTAATGTTTTATTGCGTTCCGAGGTTTTAAATCGTATAAATTCTCGTAGAAAACCAGCGGTGATTGTCACTTATCCACAAGCGTTATTTGAACAAGTTGTTACCAAACGCGAATTAGATAAAAACACACTTAAAGTAAATGTGGGCGAAGAATTATCGCTCGATTTCATTAATGAAATGCTGTTTGAGTATCATTTCATCAAAGTAGATTTTGTAAGCGAACCTGGTGAATTTGCCGTTCGTGGTGGCATTATAGATGTGTTTTCCTATTCCAATGACGAACCTTATAGAATTGAATTTTTTGGCGATGAAGTAGACAGTATAAGAACCTTTGATGTGGAAACGCAATTATCCATAGAAAAACTGAAAAAAATAAGCATTATGCCAAATATGGCGAATAAAATGTTGGAAGAAAAAAGAGAGAGTTTTTTAAAATATATAGCGTCTAAAACGATAATTTTTACAAAGAATATCAATTTTATTAAAGACGATTTAGACAAACTATTTACCAAAGCAGAACGCGAATATATAAAACTAGAAGGCGAAATAAAACAAGTAGAACCAAAAACTTTATTTTGTAATGGAGATTTAATTTCAAGTCAATTACAGGGGTTTTCTCTTGTTTCGTTATTAAACCTTGGTAAAACAGATTCCTTTAACAAAGATAAAAAATGGAAATTCAATACCAAACCTCAACCCAGTTTCAACAAACAATTTCCCTTATTAATAGAAAATTTAATTGAAAGTACCAAAGGTGGTTTTACCAATTACATTTGTTGCGATAATGAAAAGCAAGCCAAACGGTTTACAGATATTTTTGAAGAGCAAGAGCAAGAAATCCACTGTAAAACGATTGTTTTTCCAATGTATCAAGGTTTTATAGATGTTGATAAAAAAATAGCCTGTTATACCGATCATCAAATATTTGAACGTTACTATAAATTTAGATTAAAGAATAATTTTTCTAAAAAACAAGCCATTACCTTAAAGGAATTAACGCATCTACAAATAGGCGATTATGTAACACATATCGATCACGGGATTGGGCGTTTTGGTGGTTTACAAAAAATAGAAGTTCACGGAACTGATAACAAACAAGAAGCTATTAAACTAATTTATGGCGAACGTGATGTACTTTATATCAGCATTCATTCGCTACATAAAATTTCAAAATATTCTGGCAAAGATGGTAAAGTACCCAAAATTTTCAAATTGGGTTCTGGTGTTTGGAAAAAATTAAAGCAGAAAACTAAAACCAGAATAAAGCATATTGCGTATAATTTAATTCAATTATATGCTAAGCGAAAAATGCAAAAAGGTTTTGCATTTGGTTCAGATACTTTTATGCAACATGAGTTGGAAGCAAGTTTTATATATGAAGATACACCAGATCAATTTAAGGCAACCCAAGATGTAAAAGCCGATATGGAAAAAGAGTTACCAATGGATCGCTTAGTTTGTGGTGATGTTGGTTTCGGTAAAACCGAAATTGCCATAAGAGCTGCTTTTAAAGCCGTTGATAATGGGAAACAAGTCGCTATTTTAGTTCCAACAACCATTTTGGCATTTCAACATTTTAAAACATTTACCGAAAGATTAGAAGAATTCCCGGTAACTATAGACTATTTAAACCGTTTTAGAACAACCAAACAACGTAACGAAGTTTTAAAAGGCTTGGAAAGTGGTGCCGTAGATATTGTTATCGGAACACATCAATTGGTCAATAAAAAAGTCAAGTTTAAAGATTTGGGCTTATTAATTATTGACGAAGAACAAAAATTTGGCGTAAATGTAAAAGATAAACTCAAGACTATTAAAGAAAATGTGGATACCTTAACTTTAACAGCAACGCCAATACCAAGAACCTTGCAATTTTCATTAATGGCTGCGCGAGATTTATCCATTATTGCAACTGCGCCACCAAACAGACATCCCATAGATAGTAATGTCATCCGTTTTAACGAAGAAATAATACGCGATGCAGTTCAATATGAAATATCGCGTGGTGGACAAGTGTTTTTTATCCATAATCGTATTGAAAACATTAAAGAAGTAGCAGGTTTGGTACAACGATTAGTGCCAAATGCGAAAATTGGTATTGGTCACGGACAAATGGAAGGCAAGAAATTAGAGCAATTAATGCTCGCTTTTATGAATAATGAATTTGATGTTTTGGTATCGACAACCATTATTGAAAGTGGACTAGATGTACCCAATGCCAATACTATTTTTATCAATAATGCCAATAATTTTGGATTATCCGATTTACATCAGATGCGTGGTCGTGTTGGTAGGTCGAACAAAAAAGCGTTCTGTTATTTCATCACGCCACCATACCATATGATGAGTACCGATGCGCGAAAACGTATAGAAGCACTATTATTATTTAGTGAATTGGGTAGTGGATTAAACATTGCCATGAAAGATTTAGAAATTCGTGGTGCAGGAGATTTATTGGGCGGCGAGCAAAGTGGTTTTATAAATGATATTGGTTTTGATACCTATCAGAAAATACTAAACGAAGCGATAGAAGAATTAAAAGAAACCGAATTTAAAGAATTGTATAAAGGCGATGCATCGGATAAAATAAAAACCTATGTAAAGGAAGTACAATTGGATACCGATTTTGAAATATTAATACCAGACGATTATATTTCGATTATATCGGAAAGATTAACTTTGTATAGCGAATTGGGGATCATAGAAACCGAAGAGGAATTGTTGCAATTCGAAAAAGATTTAATAGACCGTTTTGGCGAAATACCAACACAAATAGTTGATTTATTAAATTCGGTACGTATAAAATGGTTGGCACGAGAATTTGGTATGGAAAAAATCATTCTCAAGCAAAAACGAATGCTAGCTTATTTTGTAGGAAATCAGCAAAGTGAATTTTATAATTCCGATAAATTTACACGTGTTTTAAACTATGTAAAAAATAATAAAACGACTTGTGTAATGAAAGAAAAAGAAACTAAAAACGGACTACGTTTACTCGTTACTTTTATACGGATTGATAGTGTGGAAAAGGCACTCGATGTTTTGAAAGCTATTTAATACTTTGGAATTTGAGTGAAACTAGTGCGTATTGGAGAACTTTATTTTTTAACGATTTGTATAAGAATAGTAGCGGATTTCAAGGCAAAGACCTTTCAGTTTACCACTAAACTTTATACAAAGATATGACCTTTGAATTTAGCACTAAAACCGCTATTATTTTTATACAGTGTTCTCTACTGGCTTTTTTACCTGTATTTATCTAATTCTTCTACAAGTTTAAAAACTGTTGTTGATGATTCTTCTTTCGCTGGATTTTGATGTGAAAGTAAATTGTAATTTCGTTCAGCTCTATCAATGGCTAAAATCCTCCTTGTTTTTCCTGTTTTTAAATCTATCGATTCTAGAATGTCAAAAATATCATCAGTAATAATTTTACTTTTTTTACCATCATATAATATCCCAAATGGAGATAAGTATTCATTTATTAATTTATCATATAATGTTCTTAGCATACCGCCACCTTGATGGTCGTTAAAGTGCAAAATTATCCAGTATTCAAATGCTTGGTTTGAATAAGCAACTTTAAAACTATTTTGGGTTGCTAATTTTATAGCAGAATTAAAGTCTTTAATTGCAAAATCATCTTTATCAAAAACACACCAAACTTGGTCATACTGCTTTTGTTTAGCTAAAAGAACGGCTCTTTTTACTAAAGAAAGAGTATTGTATCCTTCTCCAATTGATTTTACTGTAGCTGACGTTAATTTAAAATTATTAAAATATGATGGCTCAGTATTTTTCCCTTCACAAACAATTAATATAGTTGGTTTTTCAATGATTGATGGAATATTTCTCTCAAGTGATTTAGCGGCTCTTCTTTGGGCTTTAAGTTCATCACGTTTTTTCTTTTGTTCAGCTTTTTTATTTTTCATATAGCCAAACTTTAGTTTAATAATTTATCAAAATCTCCCAAAAATGGAATAGCACCATATTTGCCTCTGATGTAATTTTCTTCAAAAGCCTCCGTACTTCTTACTTCAGAAGCCTTAAAGTCAGCCAATGAATATAGTTTAGCCTCTCCGTATCTGTTTTTTTCTGTAAACCAAACTTGGTCTTTTCTGAATAATCCAGAACTCAATAAATTTGTATCGTGAGTATTAAATAATAGTTGTGCATTTTTGGGATTATTAACTTTAGAGTTAAATAAAGATACTATTTTACATACTAAATTTGGATGTAATTTTGAATCTAATTCATCAATAATAAGAGTATTCCCATTTTCTAAAGAGTCTAATACTGGTCCAGTTAAAGCGAAAAACTTTCTTGTTCCAAAAGATTCGTCATCATCTAGCGAAAAATTTATATATCCCGATAGCTGTTTGTTTGAATTATATTTTCTATGTGAAGTTAATACGTCCGAAAGAAATTCAGTATCATCTTCTTCAGATTTTTTTATGATAAATTCCTTAAGTTCTTTCGGCATATCACTAGGTAAATTGGTTAAGTCAAGCATTTCAACTTTTATGTCTTGAATACCTAAGTCCGCTACTTTTAATAATTCTAAAATCTTTAACTTGAAATTAGCATCTTTTGTTTTACTAATAGTAAATGATTCATAGCCAGACTCTTTTGCTCCCGAAATAGTCCCGATACTTTTGAACCAATCAATTACAGATAATGATTTCTTTTCATTGAATTGGGCTGCCACAGATACAAGTAAAGCATTATCTCTGATTAAATCTTCCTTGACTAAGGTGTTCCCTTTTTGAAAACTTCTCTTATGAATATCAAATTCTTGATATTCTCTATAGAATAGTTCAACCTCTTTGGTATTGGGTTTGTAATATAGCCACTCTGAAATAATTTTTTTACTGTCAGCTTCAAAACCATATCGATACATTATGTTTTTGAAAGTAAAAACTACTTCAAATTCACTAGGTTCTTTTTCTGAATCTGTATTTAACTTGAAGGGTTCAACATTAATTTTATCTCCTTTTTGACTGTCTTTAGAAGAAGTTATAACAAATCTTCTCATAAATATTAATGCATCAAGAAACTTACTTTTTCCACTTGCATTTGCACCATAAATTACTGAGCTCTTGAGAATTCTTTGATTAAATTTTTCATCTTGATAAATGTTTTCTTCTTCTCGAGTTTTTTTATCATAGTTTGATGCGATAAAGCTAAATGTAGCCTTATCCTTAAAGGTTTTATAATTTTTAACCGAAAACTGGATAAGCATAATAAAGTTATTTTTAACAATTATCCTGCAAATATAGTATTTATTGTGGCATTATAGAAGGGTTTCTGATTTATTTGAAAATGTCGCTAGTTTCAGCTTGTAGAGAACGATAATATAAACGATCGTTTCAATGTCGTTTATTGTTTGTTATAAGTGTAAAGTTAGCGAAAAAAAATGATAAAGTCAAGTGTTTTTTTTATGAATAAGCAGGGCTTATTCATACTTTTAAATAACAAAACATATTTAGATTACAAGTAATTGATATGTATTTAAAACACCAGAAACGACTTGTGTAATGAAAGAAAAAGAAATCGAAAAAAATGAGGTTACTCGTTACTTTTATTTGGATTGATAGTGTAAAAACAGCTTTAAATTACAAATCATATGTAACCGTAAACATCAAATAACGTGGTTGCACAATATATTGTGATGTATTATTTAAATCGGCTGAAAAATAATTATCATTAATACTTTTAGTATCTAATAAATTAATAGCAGAGGTTTTAAACTCCCAAGAAGAACCTTCTTTTTGGTAGTATAAATTGGCATTTAAAAAATCATAGGTATTGGTATTATTAAAACCATCGGTTACTAGATTTAAGTTGTAATCAGCGGTTAATACAAAATCTTTTAAAAACGAAATCTCAACATTGGAAAAAGGTTTGTGTGTTGTAGATTTTAAAGCATCAAAATCACTCAAAGTTACTTGGTATCCTAATTCGAAATTAGGCCCTTTTTTAAAATTGGTATTTACACTTGCTTTGTAGTTTTGATTGGTTATTTTATTTTTTAGACTCGTAATTGTGCCTAAAATAGATTGTAATCTGTAATTATTGGCAATAGAATAATTACCAGAAAGTGCTGCTTTTAAACTTCTAAATCGTTTTGAAATTCTAGCATTTACACTAAAATTATCTTCGGGATTAAATGCATTTACATTGGTGTTAATACGATCAATACCTAAGGTTTGCGAAACATTTTTAATAATGTCGTATTTTTTATCGTATGAAATTGAAGCGCTAATATTAGTAAATGAAAAACTATTAAAATGAAAATAATGCAAGGAGTATTTATGGTATAAGGCATTATTCAAATCTCTATTTCCAATAGATAATGAATTGTAGGAATTGTATAAAACACCTTCGGCATATTTATTAATATCTGTAAAATTAGTAGAAATACGGTAA
Organism: uncultured Flavobacteriaceae bacterium; assembly: GCA_964582005.1. GTDB lineage: Bacteria > Bacteroidota > Bacteroidia > Flavobacteriales > Flavobacteriaceae > S010-17. The sequence continues at coordinate 7,556 of CAZOQL010000020.1, forward strand.
TTTAAACGAATACTTTCCGATCTTTTTAATTGAATTTTTGCAGTAAAGTCGGGCAATAAATAAAAGGGTGATTTTTTAGTTTCTATCCCAAATTGTTCGTTACTGCTAGAATATTGATGCGCACTTACGCCTGGTGTTATGGTAAACATACCTGCTTTTAATTTGTAATGTAAGCCTAAAAAAACATCGGTATACTTAAAATCTACCTCATTATTTAAGGCTACATTGGTAAAATTAGTAATAGAGTTATCATCTAAAGTCTGAAAAATAGTAGAGTTTAATTTTTGTGCATTTACAACAGAACCTAAAGTAATATTAATATTACTTTTTGAATTTAACACGTAATAGTAATCTAATTTTGCATCTAATTTACTGGTTGTAATTTTTTTATTTTGTGATAAGTTGTAGTCTGTTCCTTCATTAATAGATGTAATTAAAGAAAAACGTTGGTCGGTATTTATAGAATTATAAAGTGGTTTGTTTTTTTCATATAAATATTGTGAGGTAAACGAAAAAATATTTTTATCATTTGCCGTATAGTACATATTGGCACTTTGTTTTATAGAAAAAGGTTTTTCGTTTTTAGAGCTAGTAATTGTATTTTGAACGTGTAAGGGTGAAAAGGAGTTTGTTGTATTTGCTTCACTTAAGTCCGATAATTTTATAATAGCATCATAATCTAGTTGAAAATTAGCATTCGGTTTATAGCCTAAAGCTAATTTTAATAAACCTAAAGTATTGTTTTGATTGGTTGTATTTTTAGTTTCTTCGGTAGTATTATTAAACAGAAAAGTACGATTGCTATTGGTTTGCATATCGGTTATGGCATTAGAAAAAATGGCAAAACCGTTAAAATCTAAGTTTTTATTTATGGCTTGACTAAAGTTAATTGCCGCAAATTTATTGGTAATTTCCTTGGCTTTATTATCCTTCATAAAAGACAAACCCAAACTACTGGACGATATGTTTATACCACCACTTTTCATCATGTTTTTAAAACCGCCCGAAAATTTAAAATAATCTTGAAATGTAAACGGGATTTCACCAATATTATTCATATCGGTTATGATATTGATACTTTTATTAGGACTATAATAAAACAATTTTGGATGCGCTAAATAGCGAGCGCCATCGCCTTCTCCAGCGCCAGCCGTAACCTCGCCAAACCAAAAGTTCTTTTTACCTTCTTTTAATTTGATGTTTACGGCAATAGAATCGCTATCGTCACCTAAACCACGCATTTGCGATACTTTATTATAATTTTTAATAACTTCTACTTTTTTAATTGCATCGGCAGGAATATTTTTAACCGCTAACTTGGTATCGCCATCAAAAAACTCTTTTCCTTCTACTAAAATCGTACCCACTTTTTTTCCTTCTACTTCAATTTCGCCATCTTTATTTACATCCATACCAGGTAGTTTTTCTAAGACATCACCTAATTTTTTTTCTTTTCCGTTGGTAAACGAATCGGCATTATAAACAATCGTATCTCCTTTTATTGTAACAGGCATTTCGTAAGTAATTTCTACTTCATTTAAGCTGTTTTTAGACTCTTTTAGTATAAAATTTTTAATGGTTTCTTTATCGCTAATCACCAGTAATTTAGATTGAGAATCAAAACCCAAATAACTCACCTTTAGTTCTATATTACCAGGTTTTGAAATCGCTATTTTATATTCGCCTTTAGGGTTTGTTATGGCGTAACCTTCTAAAGTTCCTTCGCTAACATTCATAGCAATTACATTTGCCATATCTAATGGGTTGCCAATACTGTCTTTAACAATACCGCTAATTTTTAATTGTGAAAACCCTGTAAAGGTTGTGATGCTAAATAGCACTATTAAAAATATTTTTTTCATACGATTTGTTGGTTACTATTAGTTGGAATTAGAGTTCGTTTATAAAAATTAAGGGAATACTTTCGATACTATTTCATCAAAGTTTCTACTTAGAATTAAAGTTGATAAAGACGTTTATTATCCTCCAATAAATATAGTTTGACTGTGTTTGTCTCCTTTTTTTCTTCCGCCTTCTCTATGAAAACGTTCCCTCATTTTTTTAGATTGTTTTTTCATCTTTATTTCAAATTCTTTTTGCGTAATTTTTTTACCTTTTTTAGGTGCAACGATGTCTATTTTATCTTTGTTATTTAACACCAATTTGATACATACATAATGCATTTTTTCTTCGTGTAATTCTAAAATTAAACCTGGTAAGCCATCATACTTACTTGGACCGTTATTAATTGGTATTTCTGGTGTGTACCAAGCAGTAATTACCAATTCTTTTTTAGTGTCTTTTTCCTTCATGGTTTTTCTGTCAAAATCACTCACCATAATAGTTGCAGTTGCTTTAACACATAAATAATTCCCTATTTTTTTAGTTTCCTTACCTATTTTCCAATTTAATTTTTCTAAAGTGTCTTTAATCAAAAATTTCTTTCCAAAAGATTCGGTTGCTTTTACAAAAGTCCCTTCTTGTATGTTTTTGTATAAAATATCCGAAGAACCGTTATCAAACGTAATTGAAAAACCATTAGAAGCAGGTTTTGGTTTTTCCAATTCCTCTTGTACTTTATAGAGAGATGCTGTTTTATTAAAGGTTAAAATGTATTTTTTTTCCATTTGCTTGGCTAGCATTTCTTGTATTTGCTTACGCATAGTATCATCCATCATAGCCGTTTTTTTACTTTTTGTAGAGTCTTTTTTCATATCAAAATCAAAATTCATTTTGGTTTGATAAATTGCTTTGCCTTGAAATTCTTGCGCTTGCAATAAGGTTGAGGTAAATACTAAAAGAGTAATACTTATTTTTAAAATAATTTTTAACATAATTCGGGTTTTATAATGAATAATTTCTTTGCAAATATAAAGCAACATCTTATATCGTTCCGTTAAGCAACGTTAAATAGTGTTAATGTGTGTTAACACTAAAATAGTGTGAAAATTTATTTTATAAGAATTATAATTTATAAATCACTTTAAAAAGAACAACCCTTGGTAAAATATAGGTTTTACTATCACTAATAATAAAATCCGATTGACTATTACTTTGTTTATAGGTAGCATTAAAAAGATTTGAGACTTTTACTTCAAAACCCCAATCGCTATCTTCTTTTTGATAAAAAATACTTGCATTAGCATTAATATAATTATTTTGAATACTTTGGTCTGTTTTATTTTTATAGGTATTATATTCAAAATTTGCTTCCACAATAAAATCTTTATAATCGTAATCTAAGTAAGAAAAAAAACGTTCATTAGTATATTTGGTAGTACTAGTATTTATATACGTTGTAAAATCTTTTTTATAGCCTATTTCTATATTTGGTAATTTTTTAAATAAGGTTTTTATACTTGGTTCCATATAGAATGTGGTACTTTTATTTTGTGTTTGCGTGTTGTTTACCAATTGGTAATAATCGGCATAACGATAACCTGTTTTAATTTTAGATTTTAGTTTGTTTATTGTTTTAGAGAAAACACCATTTAATGCATAATTAGTTTCTGGTTCATCTAACATTATTTGTGTGCTAAATTGATTTATGCCATCTAATTGGGTTACATTTTTTATACTTTGTATTTTTTTATTGTAGCTGGTATTTAAAAATATATTATACCCTTTATACAAATTAAATTTATAATAACTCAAACTAACCGAATGATATAAACTATTGGTCAAATTAGTATTTCCTTTAAATACATGATTAAAGCTGGATAATATATAATTGTTTAAAAGTGATTTAGCATTTGGAAAACGAGCATTTAAACGATACTTGAAATTTAATTTTTCGGAGTTTCTAAAAGCAACTTTTACTGTAAATTGCGGTAAGAGAATATTTTTATTAAAACGTCTTTTTAGTTGGTTTACTTGTTGAGTATTCCATTGGTAGTTGTGGTAATATAAAGCTGGCTTAAAAGTTATTTTTCCAACTTTAAATTTGTAGTCTAAGCCTAAAAAAGTATCTAAAAAATTATAGTTAAAATCATTACCAAATTGTGCTGTGCTAAAGTTATTAATACTGCCATTATCTACTATTTGATAATCTGAATTAAAAAAAGAAGTACTTGCTTTATTTACACCAAAACTGGTATATAAATGATGAAACCGATGTAAAGTCCAATAATCTTTTACTAAAGCGGTAAAACTTTGAGATTTGATACGTTTGTTTTGACGTATTTTATAAAAGTTTTGTAAAGTAATAGGTATTAAATTTTCTAATAATTCTTGATTGGTGTTCCATGCTAAATTTGGTTTGTCTTTTTGATAGGTATAATTGGCATTAAAAGTTAGCGTATGTTTATTGGATAAGTCGTTATTTAAACTAACATTTTGTTGCAAACTAAAAGCCTCTAAATTGGCTGTATTTTCAATTTGCGTATTGTTTGAAAGGCTCTGTGTTGTAATATTACTATTACTCTTACTATCCGAAATTGTAAAGAAACTAGAAAAAGCATAGTCTGTTTTTTTGTTAGGGTCATAATCTAAACTTAGCTTGCCTATGGTGTAAAAGTTACTTGTTTCTTTGGTATTATCTCTATTTTCGATAAAAGAAACTCCGTATAAATATTGATTATTTGTAGTTGTTTGCGTATCGGTTTGTGATTTAGCACTAATAACATACATACTTAAATCGGTTACATTGTTTACGCTTTGCCTAATGTTTAAAGCGCCAAAAATAGTTTTATCGGCTTTATAATCTTGATTGGCTAAATATTTTGAAAAATCGGAACGATATAGTTTAAAATAACTACTTGGATTACTAAACATTTTACTCATACCGCCTTCAAATTCTAGATAATCTTTCATGGCAAAAGACTTTACTCCAGTATTGGTAACATCACCAATAAAATTAGCACTAGTTTTTGGGCTATAATAAAACAATTTTGGGTGTACTACATATTTTTCTTTTATACCTGCACCAAGTTCTATATTGCCAAAAATAAATTTCTTTTTATCTTCTTTTAGTTTTATATTTAGAGCTACTTTATCCTCATCTTGTAAACCTTTTAGCATCGCAACACTATTGTAATTTTCTAAAACTTGTACTTTATCAATAGCATCTGCGGGTATATTATTTACGCCAAGTTTGGTATTGCCACCAAAAAAAGGTTTGTCTTCTACTAAAAGTGTGGTTACTTTTTTGCCGTGCACTAACACATTACCTTTTCTATCTACTTCAATACCAGGTAATTTTTTAAGCACATCTTTTAGTTTCCGCTCATTACCAGTTACAAAACTATCGATATTGTAAGTGATAGTATCTTGTTTAACAACTACAGGTATGGTATAGGTAATATTAACTTCGCTTAATTGATTTTTATCTTCCAATAACTTAAAATTAAAAATAGTATCTTTTATAAATTGAAACGTAACTTTTTTGGGTACATAGCCTAAATAACTGGTAGTAACATTGTATTTTTTATTCTTTTTAATTTTTAGTTGGTAAAAGCCTTTTTCGTTACTTGTTGCAAAAGCAATTTGTACATTTTTATCTTGTGGTACAGCAAAAACATTCGCGTAAATTAAAGGTTGGTTTACGCTATCTTTTACAAGGCCTTTTATTTCTATAGTTTGGGCGTTTAATGAAAAAAATCCTGTTGTTAGGAACAGGGTTAATAAATATTTATATAAATTTGGTTTAATAATCCCAAGGTATTTCATCAAATTCTTTCGGTGTTAATTTTTTTCCTTTTGTTGGGAATTTTATCTCAATTTCTTCATCTGAATTCAAAATAATGTTAGTTGCAACATAACTAAAATTCCCTTCTTGAAGAGTTAATATTAAACTTGGTAATCCGTTATAAAATGTAGGTCCAACAGTAATTGGTATTTGAGGTGTAAACCAAGCATGCGGGTTAATTACCTTGTTGAACGAATTTCTTTCGCTATCTTTTTATACTCTTCTAGGCTAACTAATTTACCTTTGTTAGGTTTAATGATAATGTCAGATTGATTTTGTAAAACCCTATCTAAAAATAAAGTAACTGTTTTCATTTTAACTTCTAGAATAATCCCTGGAAGTCCTCCAAGTCCTTTCGGTCCAAATGGCACTGGCACCTCAGGTGTAAACCAAACTTCAGTTATATTTGAGTTGTCGCAAGATATACATTTTTTTAAAGCTTTGAAGCAAACATATTTTCCAATATTTTTCTTCATATTTGTTATTTCCCAATCACTTACTAATGGCTCACTTATCAAAAACGACTCTCCGAACACATCAAGCTGTCGCAAGGTTATATTTTCATTGAGATTTTGATAATACACGCCATTGCTAGTTAAAATTTCTGCAAGTTTTGTAAGCATAATTTCTTCTTGTGAACCTGCTAGTAAAACATCTTGAATCTTAAAAACACTTTCATAATTGTTATAAATTAAATGATATTCTAAATTCTTTACAGCATTTAAGCCTTTATTTAGGAGGTTAACCACTTTGTTATTTGTATACGTGTCAGTGTTATTATTTTTTAAAATTTCATTTTTTTTAGCTTTATAAATATAAATTGTATTTTTTTGAGAAAAGCCATAGTTTATTAAAAAGATAATAAATATAATTGTTATTTTCATATTGCTTTTTTAAAAATTAATAAGAACAAGCTGTGGTTAAGTTTATAAATTATGATTTATTAAAAATATAAACAAAGATCGTAAACAAAATCCCAAAGACCATCGTTACAGTGTGGTTTTCCACATGCAAGTCGTTCTGCTTGGTCAGCCGCAGCAAAACAATCTGGATAGACTAAATCATCTGCTTTTATTATATTTGATTCCAAACTAAAACTCATCAATAGAAACACTCCTATAACGCCACTAAACTAAATATTTTTTTCATAATAAAAAAATTTGTGCCTGCATTTTTTACAGACTGGTTAATTAATACCTCAAACCTATAAAAAAAAAAACGAGAGTAGCAAAATTATTTGATAGTTAATTTAATAATACGATTGTTAGAAATTTAATTTGAGGTTATAAATTATCATACATTCGTTATTTTTTCTGCGAAAATTACAGAATAAACAATTCACAAAAACTTTACCAAGTAATAACTAACGTTAAATAGTGTTAACGTGTGTTAACAGAAACGAGCAACTAAAATATAAGTGCTTATCTTTGAAGTATGCATTTAAAAAAACATGTGTGGAATTTATACTTAATTAGTATAACCATAGCAATAAGTATTGCCGTACAAGTGTATTGGAACTATAAAAATTACAAAAAAAACAAAACACAATTTTTTAATGAAGTGCAAACCAGTTTAGACAATGCAACCGATATCTATTACGCCAACTTAGCTAAAAACAAGTTTAGTTTTATGGCGTTTGAACATATCAATCCAAAAGATATTTTAACTATAAATTTAGACAAAACCAAAGGCTCTAAAAATATACAGATTAATTATACAGATAGTGCTTTTACGGATTCTTTATCGGAACATTTAACCCACTTCACTAAAAAAAACCTTAAAGATGTAAAATGGATAAAAGGCGTTAATCACGATCCTTTTTTATAAACGATACTATTGAAATAATGACTAGTATTAAGTCTATTTTTATCTCTATGCAAGAAGATAGTATTCATTTTAAAAAATTAAATACTTATGTGGTAAGTGAATTAGAACGTAAAAAAATAGAAATGCCTTTTGTATTAAATCATTATATTAAAAAAGAATTAATTGCTACCAATAACCATATTTCAAATTTTAAAAACCCCATAAAAACAGTTTCTAAATCCACCTATTTAAAATCTTTTGAGAAAATTGAATTGGTATTCCCTAATCAAACCAAAACCTATTTAAAAAAGGGTCTGTTTGGCATTTTACTTTCCTTTTTATTATCATTAGCCATAATTTCTTCCTTATTTTATTTATTAAATATCATTAAAAAGCAAAAGCAACTTGCCGAAATTAAAAATGATTTTATCAATAATATTACCCACGAATTTAAAACACCAATTGCAACCATTGGTATTGCGAACGAAGCAATGCGTAACTTTAATATTTTGAAAGACAAACAAAAAACCAAAGAATATTTAGACATTACCAATGCACAAATTAACAAACTACATGTAATGGTTGAGAAAGTTTTAGAAACCGCAACACTAGATAGTGAAACTGTATTAATACATAAAACCGCAACAAATATTACAACGTTGCTTGCTAGAATAATAGATAGACAGCAACTTACAACAACTAATAAAAAGATACAATTCAAATCGTTACAGAACGATTTATATGCTAAAGTAGATACTTTTCATATTGAAAATGCTATTAATAATATTGTAGATAATGCCATAAAATATGGTGGCAATACTATTGAAATATCAATGCAAAAGCAACAAGATAAATTTCAAATAAACATAGCCGATTCTGGAACTATCCCAAAAGAACAAAAAGTACTAATTTTCGATAAGTTTTATCGCATACCTAAAGGCAACAAACACGATGTAAAAGGATTTGGAATAGGTTTGTATTATGCCAAAAAAATGATAGAAAATCATGATGGTAAATTAATAATTACAGCCAATAAAAACACTACTTTTATAGTAGAATTACCAACATGAAAAATCCAATAAAAATACTACTAGCCGAAGACGAATTAAGTTTAGGAAAAATTATAAAAGAAAGTTTAGAAACCCGAGGTTTTGAAGTAATTCATAGTGAAAATGGCGAGGATGCTTATGCCAAATACCAATCCGAAAAACCAGATATATTAGTATTGGATGTGATGATGCCTAAAAAAGATGGTTTTACACTAGCTAAAGAAATAAGAACAGAAAACACACAAGTGCCTATTCTATTTTTAACCGCAAAATCACAAACTTCCGATGTTGTAAAAGGGTTTGATTTAGGAGGAAATGACTACCTGAAAAAACCTTTTTCGATGGAAGAATTAATCGTTCGGATTAAAGCACTTTTACAACGAGAAAAAGCACAAAAAACAAGCGACATTCAAATTGGTGAATACCTATTTAATGCAAAGAAACAATATTTGTATTTCGATACCATTAAAATAAATTTAACCAGTAGAGAATCGGAGTTATTACATTACTTATACGCACAAAAAAAAGAAGTGTTAGATCGTAGTTTTATCTTGAAAAAACTATGGGGAAACGATGATTTTTTTAATGCAAGATCTATGGATGTTTTTATTTCTAAATTGCGAAAAAAACTAAAAAAAGATCCGCAAATACAAATCATTAATATTAGGGGTTTTGGCTATAAATTAATCTATTAAATCCTATGAAATATTTAAAAATCTTTTATATTTGTAGCTATGCTTACAAATTTAAGTAAATACGCAATAAGATCGGTTTTATACCTTGCCATTTACACCAATGATACTAAAAAATTGGGCTCTAAAGAAGTGGCTAAAACTATCAAAGTTCCAGCGCCATTTTTAGCTAAAATTTTACAAAAATTAGCAAAAGCGCAATTAATATCTTCTACAAAAGGACCAAATGGTGGTTTTTATTTAACAAAAAAAAATCGTCAAAATTCAATGTTAGACATTGTGGCTTGCTCCGAAGGTATTGATTTATTTAAAAAGTGTTTTTTAGGCTTAGAACATTGTAGTGACCAAAACCCTTGTGCAATCCATCATATGGTTGCTCCGTTTAAGGAAACCATGATTAATGGTATGGGTAATAAAACCATTGCAGAATTTGCCCAAGAGACCAAAGAAGGAAAATCCTTTTTGTTTTTAGAAGATTGATTTTTTTAGAGAAAATCACTTTCAATCTTAAAAGCATACTAATTAAGTCTGTAAAATATCGAAAATGTAATTAAATGGTAATTTCTATACCATTATAGTAAGTTTATAATAATTAAAAATATGATAAAATCTTTTATTCTAAAGACAGCTATAATCTTATTCTTATTAAATTCGTGCAACAAAAAGAAGACTTTGTATTTGAATGATAAGTTGGACATATTAATTTCTACAAAAAAGAATACAACTAGAAGTATAAAATCACAAAAAATTACCGAAGGGTTTCAAAGTATAAAACTACCAGGAAGTTCGTTATCTATTTCACTGCTTAGATTAGGGCAAGCTTCTGATGGTTCTTACTGGTCTGTAGTTAAATTCCCTAAAGGCTACCATCGTTCTGACTCTGTATTTCTAGGTGTAGAAGAAAGTTATTTAATGGTTAAAGGTGTACTCAAATATTCGGGTATATCGTCTCCAAAAGGAAGCTATACAATAATCCCAGCAGAGGTAGCAAGAGTAAAAACTCAGGCAAATGAAGAAGTTATTGCCATTGCAAGATTTTCAGATAAACCATTTTGGATCGATAAACCAAAACAAAAGTCTATTAAAATGATTGAGGTGAATCATATTGAGGTAGAAAGTAATAACGACAAATCACTTGATAGGAATCATAGTATAATAACTTACGATAGTATAAAAGTTGCTTATTTGAAAAAGAAGCCAGAGTTCATTACGGATCAAGGAATAATAGTTTACTCATTAACAGATTCTGTAATTGTTGAGGTTTTGGAGGGAGAAATTTTCCCGAGACTTAATGCGCCGTTTATTATTTGGATGAATCACCTTTAGTAATGCTATTTATCTTGCCATTATTTATCTTATTTCAGTTGTGAATAGCGTTTTATTGTTCTTTTTATTTAGCACTCCATTTAAGAAAACTATGATTAATGGTATGGGTACTAAAACCATTGCAGAATTTGCCCAAGAAACCAAAGAAGGAAAGTCCTTTTTATTTTTAGAAGACTAAACTTTTTTGTAAATTGTCACTCTAATTCTTATCTGTTTAAGATATTAATGTATGAAATCAAATACGCGTTTTACTAAAAATCATAAAGGCATTGCATGTTTAAACTGCAAACAACCAATTTCTAATAGAGATAATTTTTGCTCTAATTGCGGTCAAGTAAACGATAATAAGCCATTAAGTATTAAACAATATATTATCGAACTTTTAGGTGGTTTTTTTGCTTTCGACACACGTACTTTAAACACCTTAAAACCTTTGTTATTAAAACCTGGTAAAGTACCTATGGAGTATGTTACAGGAGAACGAATGAAATATGTAAATCCATTTCAATTATATTTGCACGTAAGTATTATTTTCTTTTTAGTTACCAGTATTTTTATGAGTATTGATAATTACCGAAGTTTAGACAAAGTAAATTACATAACAGATCAACAAAAAAAAGATTCTATCATAAAAGACGTAAAAAAAGATTTTAAAAAAAACGGAATTGGCACTGATTTTATGCTTGGATGGAATTCATTGGAATCTGAAAAAAATAATTCAAAAGAAAAAATAGTTAAAGAGGTTAAGCTATTTATAACGCAAAAAGACTTTCTTAAAGTAATTAATGATTCTTTAATAAGTAAGTCTGCAAAAAATAAAAAAGTTAATAAACTATTAACTAAAAATATAAAGCAATTATATACTGTAATGGTTAAAGATTCTTTGTTTAAAAAAGAAAAAATATTTAACTATAAAAAGTTCAAAAAAGTGTATTTAAAAGAAGCTGTTAAAGAACTTAAAGAAAATAATTATGAAATAAAACTTATAGAAAATAAACCTTCTCAAAACATTAAAACATCATCACTTTGGTTAAAAAAATATATAGCCTTTTATAACTCAAACACTACGGAACCTACAAAAGGATTAGATTCTTTAGGATATACTAAAAACACAAAAAACATCTTTTTTTATAAAAAATTTCAAAATTTTAAACAAGTTTTTAATGGAGGCGATAATGCCAATGCTTATGTAAGTAATATAATTTCAAAATTATCGATAGCCCTATTTTTTATGCTACCTTTTTTTACTTTATTTATAAGTTTGTTATACATTCGAAATAAAAATAATTATACAGAACACTTAATTTTTGTTTTTAACACACAAACTATGTTTTTTATTTTAATATTAATCGGTGTTCTATTAGATAGATTTTTAAAAACGGATATATTTATAAACATTGCTATTTTTGTTTTTCTATTTTACTTGTATAAAGCAATGCGTAAGTTTTACCAACAAGGTAGAGCAAAAACAATTTTTAAATTTGTACTATTAAACTTTATTTATTTTATACTCTCTTTTGTTGGAATAATGGCTGTTGGGCTATTAGCTATTGTGATGTAAAATTTCTTCATAATCCATAGTTACAGTATCTTCTACTTTAGAAACCTGTGTAATACTAACTGTACCAACTTTTTCACGTTTCATAATAACATCTATATTTTTATCTCCAATTCCTGCTTTATGATGAAAATCTAAAACACTAGAAGCATCGTATTTTTTGTGTTTAAAAAACCAATCTTCTCGTAATGTTTTCATTTTTTCATCATACAAAGTTGACGAAGACCAAATGTATTTTTCTTGAGGTAACTTTTTTACGTGTTTTCTTTTTCCATCCCAAACAAGCTCTAGTAATTGTAAGGTTTTATTCCAATCTACAATAACCAAAGTAAAAGGTTCTATTTGGTTTAGATCTATATCGCTTAAAGCGGAATTAATTTCTGTTTCTTTTAATAAATCCAATACAATTAAGCCTCTACTTTTACGATATGTTATATTCGGTTTAACGGTTAAATAATGGTTTTTAAAACCGCCATTTAATAAACAAATTAATCTTCTTTTAGAGCTGTGACCAATCCAAGTGCCACCAGCTTGTCCGTCTTTTGGATAGGTAATCTTCACATCATCATCCAAATACTCTTTTGGAAAAATTGCCTTTTCTCTAACAAAAGGAACATCTCTACTAGACGTTAAAATAAAGTCCGTTTTATTTATCGGTATGTAAGTTACAGTACACATTTCTTATAAATTAATTTGTATCTTTACAACCACAAAATTAGTCTAAACTTTATAAATATATACAAAATGGCAACAGGATTTTATAACGTACCAACTCCAATTAACGAGCCCGTTAAAGCATACGCACCAAACAGTGCAGAAAGAATAGAACTTTTAGCTATGTACAAAAAAATGTACAACGAAAAAGTAGACATTCCTTTTTATATTGGTAGTGAAGAATTTAGAACTGGCGATACAACCACAATTCATCCACCACACGATATTAAACACAGTTTAGGTGTTTATCATAAAGCAGAAAAAAAACACATTGACTTAGCTATAAAAACAGCTATGGAAGCTCGTAAAAAATGGGCAAACATGCCTTGGGAAAGTAGAGCCGCTATTTTCTTAAAAGCAGCCGATTTATTAGCTGGCCCATACAGAGCAAAACTGAATGCAGCAACAATGTTAGCCCAATCTAAAAACGTAATGCAAGCCGAAATTGATGCTGCTTGCGAATTGATTGATTTCTTTAAATTCAATGTGCAATTTATGACCGAAATTTATCAAAATCAGCCAATATCTGCACCAGGAATTTGGAACAGAATGGAATACAGACCTTTAGAAGGTTTTATATATGCAATCACACCATTTAATTTTACTTCCATAGCAGCAAATTTATGTGCCGCTCCTGCAATGATGGGCAATGTAATAATTTGGAAACCAGCAAGAACACAAGTATATTCCGCGCAAGTTTTAATGGAACTATTCAAAGAAGCTGGCGTGCCAGATGGCGTTATAAATATGGTAACTGGAGATTCGGCAATGATTACCGATATTTTACTAGATCATAAAGATTTTGGAGGTATTCATTTTACAGGATCAACAGGAGTTTTTAATAGCTTTTGGGATAATATTGGTACCAATGTAAATAAAGGCAAGTATAAATCATATCCAAGAATTGTTGGAGAAACTGGTGGAAAAGATTTTATTTGGATGCATGCTTCCGCAGATGCTAAGCAAGTTGCAACGGCAATGACGCGAGGCGCTTTTGAATACCAAGGACAAAAATGTTCGGCTGCCTCGAGAGCTTATATTCCAAAGTCAAAATGGAATGAAGTACGTAAATTTGTAGAAGCCGATATGAAGGATATGAAAATGGGTTCACCTGAGGATACTTCTAATTTTGTAAATGCAGTAATTGATAGTAGAGCGTTTGATAGGTTAGCCAATTTTATTGATGATGCCAAACGAGATTCAGATGCTGAAGTAATTATTGGTGGAAATTACGATAACTCTAAAGGTTATTTTATTGAGCCAACTATAATTCTAGCAAAAAAACCAGATTATAAAACGATGCACACGGAATTGTTTGGACCAATTTTAACCGTTTATGTTTATGATGATGCTAAATGGGAAGAAACACTTAAACTAGTAAATGACACTTCGCCTTATGCATTAACAGGCGCTATTTTTAGTGCAGATCGTTATATTATTGACATTGCTACCAATGCTTTAGAAGATGCCGCAGGAAACTTCTATATTAATGACAAACCAACAGGAGCCGTTGTTGGACAACAACCTTTTGGTGGTGCTCGTGGTTCAGGAACTAATGACAAAGCAGGTTCGGTTTGGAACCTACTACGTTGGGTTTCTAATAGAACTATTAAAGAAACTTTTGTTCCTGCAACCGATTATAAATATCCTTTTTTAGAGCAGTAGTAAAATATAGTGATACGATGGATTTAAATCATCGTATCACTTAAAAAAACGCCTACTTACCATTTATAAGATTATGGAATTATTAATATCCTATTAATTACAAATCAAACTAAATGCTTATTTTTTAGTTATAATCTATTATCATATTGTATTTTTCAGTTTTAAAATAACAACTTTAATCCTTTATTTGCATTGAATTTAAAACAATACAATGTAATGTGCGGAATTTTAGGGATAATAGGAAAGGGAATAGAACTCAGTAAAGCAAAAGAATTATCCAGTAGAATGCGTCATCGTGGTCCAAATGAACACGATATTCATATAACCGAAAAAGGGCATATTCTTTCTCACGAACGTTTATCCATTATTGATTTACATACTGGCAAACAGCCAATACAAGGTTGTGATACCGCATATATGATTCATAATGGCGAAATTTATAACCATCAAGAATTAAGAGATACCGATTTAAAAGATCATACCTTTAGAACAAAATCAGATAGTGAAGTAATTGTACATTTATATGAAAAATATGGATACAATTTTTTACATAAATTAGATGGTGTTTTTGCTTTTGTGGTTATAGATGGTGATGATTTTATTGCTGGTCGTGATCCAATTGGTGTTAAACCTTTATACTATGGAAAAGATACCGATGGTAGAATATATTTTGCCTCCGAAATGAAAGTAATTTCCGATCAATGTATCGAGTTTGAAGCATTTCCTCCAGGACATTATTATACACCAAAAACAGGATTTGTGCGTTATTTTAAGCCAGATTGGTTTGACGAAAAAGTAGCAACAAACGAATTGGATTTAAAATTAATTAGAGAATCTTTAATTGAAGCAACAAGAAAACGCTTAATGACCGATGTGCCTTTGGGAGTTTTACTTTCTGGTGGATTAGACTCCTCGTTAACTTCGGCTATAGCAACTCGCTTATTAAAAAAACAAGGTAAAAAATTACATTCTTTTTCCATTGGTTTAGATGAAAACTCGCCTGATTTAATTGCTGCAAAAAAAGTAGCTGATTTCTTAGGTACAGAACATCACGAACTCTATTTTTCAATAGACCAAGGATTAGAAATAATTGATAAATTAATATGGCATTTAGAAACCTATGATGTTACCTCAATTAGAGCTTCAACACCAATGTATTTAATGAGTAAAATGATTACCGATGCAGGAATAAAAGTAGTTTTAAGTGGCGAAGGAGCCGATGAAATGTTAGGTGGTTATTTATATTTTGCCGATGCACCAAACCAAACAGAATTTCAAAAAGAATGTATCCGTAGAGTACAATTGTTATCTACATCAGATTGTTTACGTGCCGATAAATCTACCATGGCTTTTGGTTTAGAAGCAAGAGTGCCCTTTTTAGATCAAGATTTTTTAGATGTAATTATGAAAATAAAGCCCTCTGAAAAACAACCAAAAACCTATAAAGGTGTCGAAAAATATATTCTAAGAAAAGCATTTGATACCAAAGAAGATCCTTTTTTACCAGATTCGGTTTTATGGCGTCAAAAAGAACAATTCTCGGATGGTGTTGGTTATAATTGGGTGGATACTTTAATAGAACATTGTGCTAATCAAGTTTCGGATTTAGAAATGAGTGAAGCGTTAGAGCGTTTTCCACATAATACACCAACAACAAAAGAGGCTTATTATATTCGAAAAATATTTCATAAACATTTTCCACAAGAATTAGCAGCTAAAACTGTTTTAAAATGGATTCCAAAATGGCAAGAAAATACCGA
>CAZOQL010000021.1:0-23637 GCA_964582005.1 uncultured Flavobacteriaceae bacterium
AACTATGTAGTAATGGTTACTAAAAACGGGCAAACTAAAAAAACCGTATTAGAACAATACTCTAGACCTAGAACTAATGGTATTGCCGCTATTAAAATTAAAGAAGGTGATGAGCTATTAGAAGCTAAACTTACCGATGGTAACAGCCAAATAATGATTGCGGCGCGTTCTGGTAAATGTATTCGTTTTGAAGAATCCAAAACAAGACCAATGGGTAGAAATGCATCTGGTGTGCGAGGTATTCGTTTAAAAGATGATGTAGATGAAGTAATTGGAATGATTTCGGTTCACGAAGGCGATGGATCTAATGTATTAGTTGTATCAGAAAACGGCTACGGTAAACGTTCTGCTTTAGCGGATTATCGTATTACAAATCGTGGAGGAAAAGGTGTTAAAACCATCAATGTAACCGAAAAAACAGGTGGGTTAGTTGCTATTAAAAATGTAACTGATGAAGATGATTTAATGATTATTAATAAATCAGGTATTACAATTCGTTTAGCAATTGCTAACTTAAGAGTTATGGGTAGAGCTACGCAAGGTGTTAAATTAATAAACATTAAAGGTAAAGATTCTATTGCTGCAGTTGCAAAAGTTGCCCATGAAGAAGAGGAAGAAGAACCCTTAAACGAAGATAAAAATGTAACCGATTCGGAAAATGGCACGAATCTTGAAAATAACGATTCGGAAGAATAATTAATAACCATAAAATCTATTAAAATGAAAAAACAATTAACAATTCTATTTATACTTATCATAAGTATGGCTTTTGCTCAAAAAGCAGAACTTAAAATCGCAAAAAAAGCGATCGCTAAAAATAATTTTAGTGAAGCTTTAGCTACTTTGGCTACGGTAAAAGAGATGACATTAGACGACAAATCTAAAGCTAAATATCTTTTTTATACCGTTAATGCATTAAAAGGTTCTGGTCAATTATCCAAAGCCGCCAGTACCATAAACGAATTAATGACTTTTGAAAAAAAGACAGGAAAACAAAAATTCACCAAACAAGTAACACCTATTTTAGATGATATCTATCTAAATCTTGCAGCCAAAGGTTTTAAAGAATATAATGCAAAAGACTACAAACTAGCCAAGACAACTTTTAAACAAGCATATAATTTAAAAAAATCGGACACTTTATCTCTATACAATGCAGCAAATGCAGCTTATTTAGATAAGGATTACGATACTGCAATTAAACATTTTAAAACACTAAAAGATTTAAACTATACTGGTATTGAAACTTTATACCAAGCTCACAATAATGCATCTGGAAAAATGACACGTTTTAACTCAAAAAAAGACATGGATAAAAGTGTTAAATTGAAAATTTCTAAAGACCCAAAAGTGATTGCCTTTAAATCAAAAAAAATAGCAATTATTAAAAATATTGCATTTGCTTATATTGCAAAAGGAGATAACACTAAAGCAATTCAAGCAATTCAAGATGCTAAAAAAGCAGACCCAACTAATGCCGACATAATAATTAACGAAGCTAATATTGAACTTAAAATGGGCAATAAAGACCGTTTTAAACAACTAATGAAGGACGCTATACTATTACGACCAAACGATGCAACTTTACATTACAATATTGGAGTTATGAACCAAGTGGCTGGCAATATTCAAAAGGCTAAAGTTGCGTATAATAAAGCTATTACATTAAACCCAGAGTTTGGAGATGCCTATTTAAACTTAGGTTTAGCAATGCTTTTGAAAGATCAAACTCTTGTTGACGAAATGAATGCAAATGCTAATGATTTTGATAAATACGATGAAATTAAAGCACGCCAATTAGTTTTATACAAAGAAGTATTACCCATCTTTGAAAAAGCAAATTCTTTGAAAGATAACGACAAAGACATTATGCGTACTTTAATGAATTTATATGAAAACTTAGAAATGACTGAAAAATTAAAAGCTACTAAAGCTATTTTTGATACCTTATAAATAATTAAATTTATTTAATCGTATAAAAAAATGGTAACAAAATAATTATTTTGTTACCATTTTTTTAGCTATTTACTACAATAACAATTATAACAAATGGAAGATTTTAACACTTTATTCAACACCTTACAATTAAGTCTAAAAAGAGATGATTTTGTAAAAATAACCTTAAGCAAACCTCTCAGTAAAAAAAATGAATTAACTAATGTTTATATCCGTTTTATAAAAATTAAAGAAAACTCCTATTTATCATTTACCTATCGTTACAAAACAAATGATCAAGTAAAAAATCATACATTTCAAGAAGCGGAAGAAACAATAACAGATTTATTATTAAATGCTTTTCGGTTTGCTACCTTATTTTCTTTACAAGAAGATATGCAAGTATTTGTTTCTAAAAAAAAGAAAGTGACTTTCAAAACCATGCACCCTAGCTTTAAAAACAAACCACCCGAAATTCACAACCAAGCAAAGGAACGAAAGGTTACAACTAGTGATTACCTCAAATATATAGGTATTAGTGATAAAGATGGAAATATCATCCCTAAAATGACTGATAAATATCGCCAAATTAACAAATACCTTGAAATTATTGAAAATTTAATTAGTAATGCTAATTTACCACAAACCATACATATTGTTGATATGGGTTCTGGAAAAGGCTATTTAACCTTTGCATTATACGATTTTCTTAAAAATACAAAAGGATTGGACATTGAAATTACTGGTATTGAATTACGTCAAAATTTAGTAGATTATTGTACGGATATTGCCCAAAAATGTGCTTTTGAAAAACTTACTTTTGAATGTAAAAGTATAGAAACCTATACCAATAAAAGAATTGATATCTTAATAGCATTACATGCTTGCGATACAGCTACCGATGATGCTATTTATAAAGGCATTTTATCTAATGCCGAAATTATTGTAACTGCTCCTTGTTGTCACAAACAAATTAGACAGCAATTAAAAGGTGTACAACAAGAAGATCCTATCTTAAAATATGGTATTTTTAAAGAACGTCAATTCGAAATGGTTACCGATACTATACGAGCATTACTTTTAGAAACAAAAAATTATCAAACCAACATATTTGAATTTGTTTCCAATGAACATACACGTAAAAATATCATGTTAGTTGGAAAAAAATCAAGTAAAAAAAACAATATAAAATTACTTTTTGATAAAATTAATACTATAAAAACAGATTTTACTATTACAGAACATTATTTAGAAAAACTTCTTTCCTAAACTTTAAAAATATACCAATATAAAAATTAACATAAAATTATAAGCAAAAACAAAATAACAACTTACTTTTGTACTAATGAAAGAATGTTTTTCTAAAATATTAGCTATTTTATTTTCTTTAATCATAATGTTTTCAACATTGTCATTCAGTACTATTATACACTTTTGTGGTGGTGAAGCTGTTGGTGTTTCCTATTTTGGTAAAGCCGATACTTGTTCTGATATAGAGTTGTCTTGTTGTAAAGAAAAAGAGAAAATAACACAATTTTGTTATCCTAACCTAACAAATTGCGATGATGCGCATATTATCGAAACACCTTGCTGTTCTGATTTAAACAAAAATATAGATAATACCGTATATAATAACAGTGTCCTAAAAAATACTATTACAAAAGCATTAATTACTTTTTTAAGTATTTCTTATTTTTCAGTAGAATATACCTATAAAACAAATTCGTTTTATAATACTATCACCTACCTGTTTCCTATATTGAATTATGACTTTCAAGTTATATTTCAAACTTTTATTATTTGATTATAAACACGCTACCTAGTTGTGTTATTTTATTAAAGCAAATTATACTTGACTTTAATAAAATATATTTTGTAAAATCAAATACTAAAATTATATCCAAATGAAAAAATACATAGTTGCCCTATTGGTAACAATAACATTAAATTCTTATGCGCAAACAAATGAGCTTAAAGGAATGATAATGATCCATGAAAATAATAAAACCTTAGGCATAGAAGGCATTAATGTCTATTGGTTAGACACTCAAATTGGTACATCTACCAATGAAAAAGGATGGTTTACCATACCTTATAGTAAAGAAAGAACAAAATTAGTTGTTAGTTATCTTGGTTTTAAAACCAAAATACTAACTATAAAATCTAATAAAGAATTTCACCTTACTTTAAAACCTGATGATACATTAGATGAAATTACTATTTCAAAACGAAAAAAAACATCTGGTATTAATAATGCAAAAATTGCAAATGTAATCCATATAGATAGCGGTGAATTGCTAAAAGCCGCTTGCTGTAATTTAGCAGAGAGTTTTGAAACCAATCCATCTATAGATGTGAGTTTTTCGGATGCTGTAACAGGAACAAAACAAATTAAAATGTTAGGTCTTACAAGTCCGTATATACTTATTACACAAGGAAATATTCCATCTATTCGCGGAGCATCACAAGCATTTGGTCTTACGTATACACCAGGAACTTGGATTAATAGTATTCAAATTACCAAAGGTACTGGTAGTGTTGTTAATGGCTACGAAAGTATTTCTGGACAAATAAATACCGAATTAAAAAACCCTGAAGAAGACGATAAGTTTTTTATAAACCTATATGGCGCTAAAAACGGAAGGCTAGAAGGAAATGTTCATTTTACACAAAAAATTAATAAAAAATGGGATGCAGGTTTGTACATTCATGGCAACTTACGAAATAAAAAAAATGATGAAAATAACGATTCATTTTTAGATGTACCACTAGGAGATCAGTTTAATATATTAAACGCTTGGCATTTTCATGATAATGCATCTGGTTGGGAAAGTACCATTAATTTTAAATACTTAAATGATAAAAAACAAAGTGGCGAAATTGATTTTGATGAAAATACACATCAAAATACTACAACAAAATATGGATCAACAATTGACACCAAACGTTTTGAAACAAGTATAAAAGCGGGTAAAGTTTATAAAGATACGCCATATAAAAGTATTGGTTTTCAAGCTGCCTTTAGCACACACGATCAAAATTCTTTATACGGAATTAGAAATTACGATATTAAACATACTAGTTTGTATTTTAATAGCATATTACAATCCATTTTAAGCAATACAAGACACGTTTATAAAATAGGAATAAGCGCTACTTATGATGATTATAAAGAAAATGTAATTGGTCAAGATTTTAGCCGAGAAGAAAAATCAATTGGAGGATTCTTTGAATACGCTTATAATTCTAATGAGAAATTAAGCTTGGTTGCTGGTTTAAGAGCAGATTATAATAATATTATGAAATTTTTTATTACGCCAAGATTACATATTAAATATGACGCAACCGAAAAATTGACTTTAAGAGCTTCTGCAGGAAGTGGTAGAAGAACTTCTACTATATTTTCAGAAAATCAAAAAGTATTTGCAAGTTCAAGAAATATTATCCTACCCGTAAATAACAACTCTCTTTATGGTTTAGACCCTGAAAAAGCTTGGAATTATGGTGTTAGTGCTTTATTTAAATACAAAATTTTAGGTAAAGATGGTGATGTTTCTGCTGACTTCTTTAAAA
Source organism: uncultured Flavobacteriaceae bacterium (assembly GCA_964582005.1). GTDB lineage: Bacteria > Bacteroidota > Bacteroidia > Flavobacteriales > Flavobacteriaceae > S010-17. The sequence continues at coordinate 5,509 of CAZOQL010000021.1, forward strand.
CGGATTTCAACAATCAAGTAGTAGTAGATTATGAAAATCCTCAACAAGTATCTTTCTATAATTTAGCTGGAAAATCTTATGCTAATAGTTTTCAACTAAGTGTTAATCAAGAATTAATTAAAAATTTAGATATACGCTTAGCGTATAAATATTTTGATGTTAAAACACAATATAATTCTGGGTTAAAAGATAAGCCACTACAACCAAAAGAACGTTTTTTTGTTAATTTATCCTACAAAATTAATTCAAAAAAAGAAAACAATAATGGTTATTGGATGTTTGATGCTACCTTTAATAATATAGGGACACAACGTATTCCGTTTACAGGAAGCAACCCAGTAGCGCATCAAAGACCTTCTTTTTCAAAATCTTATAATTTACTTAATGCACAAATAACAAAAAAGTTTAATAATAATATAGAATTTTATGTAGGTGGCGAAAATTTAACAAATTCCAAACAAGAAAATGCTATTTTAGAAAACAATAACCCTTTTGGAACGTATTTTGATAGTTCCATGATATATGCACCAGTAAATGGCGCAAATTATTATGTAGGGTTTAGATATAAACTATAAAACAAAAACAAAATGAAAAAATTAATTTTAGCAATAGTATTAATAATTACTATACAAGGAATAGCACAAAAAAGAAATGCAAAACATAAATTTACCGTTAATGGTATTTGTGAAATGTGTAAAGAGCGTATCGAAAAAGCGTGCTTAGACACTAAAGGTGTAAAACTTGCTAGTTGGAATGTAGACAAGCAAGAACTTTTTGTTATAATAAACGAAAAAAAGACATCCTTAAAAAAGTTAAAAACTAATATTGCCAATGCTGGGCATGATACGGATTCTATAAAAACTTCGCAAAAAATTTATGATAATATGCACGAATGCTGTAAGTATAGAGAACTAGAAGGTCATTAAACCTTTTTTTCTTATCCTAAAAAATGCCGTTTGTTTTTTTAACAAACGGCATTTTTATTTTATGTATGAAAATTCTTATTGCTTTATTATTTTTCTTAAAGCAGTTTTACCATCTTTATTGGTTACTCTAGTAAAATAAATACCTGTATGTAAAATCGTTACATCTATCGTATTTGAATTTATATTGAACAATACTTGTTGACCTAATTGATTAAAAATAACGATGCTTTGTATTAAATCCACAGACTCTATCGTTAACAGATTATTTACTGGGTTTGGATAAACCAACAAGTTTTCCGAAAATAAATTAGTTGTTACAGCAGCTACATTATCTCCGTCAATCACAAAATTATCAACAGTCCATCTGGTTGGACTTCCATTAGAATAATATTTAAAGGCTACATAAGCAGGTTGCGTTAAAGCACTTATATCCGCATTAGTAATTACTTGTATTGCTTCGGTTGAAGTACCATTGTGCGTATCAATAGTTATATTTGGCATTGCTGTCCAAGTTGCAGTAGCTGGATTACTTGTTCCATCATAATCCGTAGAATAGAGTAAATCCATAGACATTGAGCCATATTTATGAATCAAATAAACCGATAAAGTTTCATTAATATACTGAGAAAAATCAATGGCATTTGTCGTAATTAACCAATCTTTACTAGCAACATCTTCTTGAAAACCATTCATTTGCATGGATCCTGTATTTCCTTCACCAAATTGAGTTGCACATTCCCAATCTTCATTACTAGCTTCATTGTATATGGTAAAATTAGCTAAAACTAAAGCGCAATCATTAAAGTTTTCACTAAAAATTGGACCGCTCAAAGTAGTAGCTTGAATCGTATTACTATTTGTAGAAACATTTTGAGCAGCATCTTTTGCAACAACATAATAAGAATAGGTAGTTGAAGATGTTAAACCCGAATCTGTATAAGTAGTTGGTGTAGCTAAAGATGTGCCAACTAAAGAGCCATCTCTATAAATATCATAACCAATAATACCAATATCATCGGTAGAAGCTGTCCACGCTAAATCTACCGTATTAAATGTTTCGTTATTTGCTACTAAATTTGTTGGAGTGGTTGGGTTTTGTGTATCTGGAGTTGGGTTCCAAATGGCATTTGCATATTCTGGATGATTTATAAAAGGATTTGCATTGCCTTGATATAGATAACACGCATTATTTCGATCAATCTCTCTTTGACTTACAGGATCTTGTGCATGCCATGATAACAATAAATTTACATACCAAGTATCATAAAATTGATTGGATGTACCATTTAATGTGTTGTTAGTTGCTGTATGTGAACTCCATCCTGAATCGTTCCAATTATCTTCGTATCTAACAGCGAAATATAACAAACATCTTGCTATATCTCCTTTAAATTCATCAATAGGTTCAAAAACAGTTCCTGAATAGCCAGGCGAAACAGATGTTCCTAATTTAGAACCATTTTGTGTTGGATTCGTTATACCTGTTGGAGCACTTGCTAAAGTACCAACTACACCAAAAGGGTAATTATTTCTAAAGCCATTTACCTTACCATCGGATGCAACTACATAATGTATATCAGAACGCATAGGATATTGTTGACTAAAAAAACCTTGAGGAAATAAATGTTCTCTATTATAACAATCGCCTTCCGATGAATAATTACCACAAGCATCACCAGGGCTTGAACCGCCATTAGAATCATGTGCATAATTATACGAATCAGTTCCTGTTGGGTTTTCGGAATACATATCTAAAACAGAACCGTCATTTTCATAATACGCATCATTATCTGTTACTATATAGCCATTTGGGTTTGTATAAAAAGCTCCATAACCTTGATCAACATGACCATTAGTGATTATATTACTCAACTCCGTTTTTAAAGTATAGCCAGCTAAACCAGCTGCTGAATCGTAATAATTTGTTGGGATTTGCGCATATAAAACGCTCTGTAACAGAACAATAATTAATACTATTATTTTTTTCATTGGAGTGTTTTTTTATTGTTAACTAATTTTTTCTAATAATGCCATATAAAACCCATCATAACCAGTTTTAGCTGGTGACACATTATGCTCGGCAATTAATTTATATTCTTTATGATTTTTTAAAAATGTGGCAACTTGGTCTTCATTTTCTGATGGAAAAATAGAACAAGTTGCATACACTAGCTTTCCTCCTACTTTTACTAATTGCGAATAACTATCTAATATTTCGGCTTGTGTCTTTTTAATATTTTCTAAAAATTCTGGTTGCAATTTCCATTTAGCATCAGGGTTTCTTTTTAAAACACCCAAACCACTACAAGGAGCATCAATTAAAACTCTATCTGCCGAATTTTTTAATTTTTTTATAACTTTAGAATTTGTAATCTCTCTGGTTTCAATATTATGAGCGCCATTTCTTTTAGCTCTACGTTTGAGTTCTTTTAATTTATTACCATAAATATCTAACGCAATTACTTGCCCTTTGTTATTCATTAAAGAAGCTAAGTGTAATGCTTTTCCTCCAGCGCCAGCACAGGCATCAATAACGCGCATACCTTCTTTTACTTCTAAAAAAGGCGCAACAAGTTGTGAAGAAGCATCTTGCACCTCAAAATGACCATTTTGAAAAGCATCGGTAATAAATACATTTTTACGCACCACTAATTCCAAAGCATTTGGATGGTTTTTTAACATAATAGTATCTACATCTTCGACTAATAAATCTTTTTGCAATTGCAACTTGTTTGTTTTTAAGGAATTTACTCTTAAAATCACTTTAGCTTGCTGGTTTAATGCATGAATTTCAGCATCCCATTCTTTACCAATCTCTTTAATTCCTAATTCATCCAACCAATCTGGTATGGATTCTTTAAATTTACGTATTTTAGATAATTCATCAAATTTTCCTTTTATTTTACGAACTGGCGTATCAATAAAATGTTTCCATTCTGGCAAATTATAGCCTTTTAAAACCGCAAATACTGCAAAGTTTTTCCATAAATTCTCAGCAGTATAATGTCCTTTTGTATTCGCAATTTCATTGTACAAACGTTTCCAACGTACCATTTCGTAAATGGTTTCGGCAATAAACTTACGATCTCTAGAACCCCAACGTTTATCTCGTTTTAATACTTTTTCTACTACTTTACTTGCGTATCTATCGTCCGTAAAAATTAATTTCAAGGAATCTATTACTGCAAAAACTAAGGTTCTATGTAAACGTTTGTCTTCTTTTTTATGTGTTTTTTTATTGTCCAATACTTGTATTTATTTCATGCAAAAATACGAATTGTAATTAAGTTATAATGTAAATAGTTAATTTTGTTGCATTCAAACAAACAACTTTAGTTATGGTAATTAACTTTTAACTACAAGTTGTAAAAGTAATTGTTATTTTGTAAATATTTCATATACACTTTTATAAGTTTCATTTTTAATCGAACTATTAAACTTATTATTTAAAATGAAAATGGTGATTTTTTTATTAAACTCAAATTCAGACTTAATTGAATAATAATCTTCTCCATAAAACATTTCAAAATCTTTTTGTGTTGAAATAACATTCGAATATACTACTAAACCAAATATATGTGGATACTTATTAAGTTCTTTTTTAATTTCAATTATTGCGCTTTCTATATTGTGAAACAAAATAAAATATGGGTATGTTTTTAATACTATTAAACCAATTTTATTAACTGGTATCTGTTTTGCCTCCTTTTTTATCTTATTATTTGTTATTCTATATACGTCTCTTGTATAATCCAGATTTAAAGATATTAAATCTCCTATTTTATAATTATTATACTCTTGCCATTTCTTTAAAACATTAACTTTGTTGTTTGACGATACTGCAATATCAATTGTATCTTTAATTTTTAAAAACTCAATTGTATTATAGGTCTTACATTTTTCAATTGATTTTTGTAATTTTCTCTCAATGTTATTTAATTCATTTTCATTTATTTCACTGTATATTTTTCCAGAAAAACATACCCGATTTGAGTGTATAACATTTACTATTCTATTAAAAACATTTCTTCTTTTATTAATTATATCACTTTCGTTTAATGTAGAGACTTCAATATATATACTTTCTAAAGTTTTATTGTGTTTGACAATTAAATCAGGTTTTTTATTAAAGTTTTTAACATCCTTTTCAAATAAAACTTCGTAACCTTTTTTATTAAATAAACTACCTATTTTCAAGAAAGGAATTCCTTCAATTTCAGATTTTTTAAAATTAATAATTTTATTTAATAAAATATTATAATTTTCTTTATTATTCTCAAAGGAGTTTAGGTTTTCAGCAATCCATACCAATTCTAATCTACTGTAGTCTGTAAAACATTTTAGTGTTTTCATTATATAATGCTCGCTTGCATTTTTTAGAAATCCTTTTGGTAAATTTATTTTTAAATAACTTAAAGCATTAACAATTCTCTTTTTATCAATATCAGGAAGTTCTTTTTTCTTAAAATAACTAATATATTTATCCCAATCATTAAAATCCTTTCTATTTATAAATATTTTTGATAAGTGCAAATTTTATTTAAAGGTTTATAGTGCTCTGCACTTATCGCTAAAAGAAATAACATACTTATTGAATATATTATTCTATAGTTAAACAAACTACGAAAAAAAAATGAAACTTAAATAACGTGAATAAATATTTATTACAAATCTACCAACAAAAAAAGAAAAAATCAACAAAACAGCTATTCCCAAACTTTAACGTATTTTTGTTTTGTAAATTTTTGACTTATGAACTATATTTTATTTGACGGAAACGTAAGAAATAACTTACTACCTTTTACTTATACAAGACCAGTTGCCGATATTAGAATTGGTATTTTAACCATTCGTGAAAAATGGGAACATTATCTTGGCTTAACCACAACTACGGTAACCGAAGAGTATTTAGAAGAAAAATACCCAATGGTAGAAATGGCAGAAAACATTATGATTAATGCCTCTTTTTTACCAACCGAAAAAATGGCAGAACAGATTAAAAAACTATCTAAAAACCAAGCCATTTTTAAAGACGAAGAGGTACTTGCTTTTTTCACAACAGAATCGCAAGAAGAAGTCAATTTTGATACCTATGAGGTATTACAATGCAAAGACTTTTTCTTACAAGTAAAAAACACTTGGGATATATTCTCTTTAAATGCGATTGCACTACAAGCAGATTTTGACCTTCTAACCGAAGGTCGAACCAGTCAAAAAATTGCAAAAACCGTTAATTGTATTAATAAAAAAAATATTTTTATTGAAGAAGGCGCTACCATAGAATTTGCAACATTAAACGCATCTAAAGGCCCAATATATATCGGTAAAAATGCCGAAATTATGGAAGGCGCTTTAGTTAGAGGTCCGTTTTCTTTAGGTGATAATTCCACACTAAAAATGGGAGCAAAAATTTATGGCGCAACCACTATTGGACCACATTGTAAAGTTGGTGGCGAAGTAAATAATGTGGTGTTTTTTGGCTATGCCAACAAAGGACACGATGGTTTTTTAGGAAATTCCGTTATAGGTGAATGGTGTAATTTAGGTGCCGACACTAATAATTCTAACCTTAAAAATAATTATGCCGAAGTGAAACTATGGAGTTATGAAACCGAACGTTTTACAAAAACAGGCTTACAATTTTGTGGACTTATGTTTGGTGACCATTCCAAATGTGGTATCAACACCATGTTTAATACTGGTACCGTAGTTGGCGTAAGTGCCAATATATTTGGTGGTAATTTTCCAAGAAATTTCATACCTTCTTTTTCTTGGGGCGGAAGCGCAGGTTTTACCAATTACCAAATTAATAAAGTAAACGAAGTTGCCAAAATGGTTATGCAACGTAGAAATTTAGAATACGATGCCAAAGAACAAGCCATATTAGCACATATCTTTGAAATTACCAGTAAATTTAGAAATTATTAAACTCCTTAACATGCGATTTTTATTAACAACACTTCTTTTAACACTTACTATTACTACCATTACAAGTCAAATTGTAATAAACGAATTAGATTGTGATACAACTAGTACCGATACCAAAGAATTTATTGAATTAAAGTCTGATACACCAAATTTTGCCTTAGATGGTTATGTTGTCGTTTTATTTAACGGCTCTACTAATGGTGGCGACAGTAGTTATTATACGATGGATTTAGATGGTTACACAACCGATGTTAATGGCTTATTATTAATTGGCAGTAACGATGTTTCGCCAGTGCCACAATACCTTATCCCAACTTCTGTAATACAAAATGGCGCAGACGCTGTTGCAGTTTATCAAGGGAATTTTTATGATTTTTTAGATGGCACTTTAGCGACATCAACCAATTTAATTGATGCATTAATGTATGATACTAGCGATGCGGATGATACTGTATTAATGGGCTTATTAGGGTTAACCGAACAAATTAATGAAAATGAAAACGGTAATAAAACCACCGAATCTATCCAACGAAATAATGACGGAACCTATTTTGTAGGACATCCAACACCAACCCAATTAAACGATGGTAGTGGTATTGTATTAAATGGCGTGAGTATATTAGTATCTCAAAACCAATATAATGAAGGTAATAGTTTTTCTATCACTTTTGAAACCGAACAAAATGTTACCACAGCTTTAAACTTAAATTTTACTTTAGATAATAACACATTTACAACTGCCGATTTTACTGGCAATACTACACTAACTATCCCAATAGGACAAAATAGCGCAAGCACAACTATAAATTTGACAGATGATGTTTTAGATGAAGGCGATGAAGTCTTAAATATTGAACTGGCTAGTTTATCAGCCGAATACCTAACCTTAAATAACAATATAAAAATACGAATTGTAGATAATGATTTTGTGGTTGCTTCTTGGGGAACACCTACAAACCCAACGTATGGTATTGTGCAAAGCACGCAACCTATTGGGTATTATACTGCTTTAGATGGTCTTGCAAATACTGCTTTACGACAAGCAATACAAGATATAGTTGCTGATGAAAATACGGTAAGAGCACAAACCTATACCGATATTATTGAAATTTTAAAAACAGCCGATCAAAACCCTGTAAATAGCAATCAAGTTTGGCTGGCATATACCGAACAAGGCAGCGCTAAATTGGATTACCAAACTACATCAACCAATGTTGGTAAATGGAATAGAGAACATACTTTCCCCAGATCTCGTGGTGGTTTTTTTAGCATTGAAGCAGATGATGAAGCAAATGGAATTAATAATTATTGGACAACAAAAGCAGACTCATTAAGACATGCAAACTCTGATGCGCACGCAATAAGAGCGACTGACGGACCAGAAAACAGTAGTCGTGGCAATCAACATTACGGACAGTACAACGGACCAACAGGTAATTTAGGCAGCTTTAAAGGCGATGTTGCTAGAAGCGTTTTATTTTTAGACATTAGATATAATGGTTTAGAAATTATTAATGGATTTTCATCAAACGTTGGACAATTAGGTGATTTAGCAACACTACTTAACTGGCATAGGAACGATCCGCCAGACGATTATGAAATGAATCGAAATAATGTGATTTATACTTGGCAATTCAACAGGAATCCTTTTATTGACAACCCAGATTTAGTAGAGTATATTTGGGGAAATAATGTTGGTAATACTTGGTCACAACCAGCAAGTGTAAGTAATAATTATCTTGAAAAATTACACATCTACCCTATTCCATCTAATAATAATAATATCCATATTACAGGAATTGATAGAGCTACTAAAATTGAAGTATTTTCTTTGGATGGAAAAATTATAATCACCAAAAAAACCAATAAAGATATCATTTTAAATACAGAGTTAAGCTCTGGTTTTTATTTGCTGAAAATTAGCTCCGAAAAGAAACTATTAATAAAAAAAATAAGCATCCAAAATTAATATTCGAGTAATTTTCTTAATGCTTCTTTAAACCTTTCCGTAGGTAAAAAAGTATCTTCTAAGTTTTTAGCAAATGGTATTGGCGTTTCTGCACTTGCAACTCGCTGCACTGGCGCATCTAAACTTGTAAAACATTCCTCCATTATTAAAGCCGATAAATCAGAAGCGATACCGCCAAAAAGCGTATCTTCTTGTAAAATTATCACTTTTCCTGTTTTCCTTACCGATGTATAAATAGTATCAACATCTAATGGTTGTAAACTTCGTAAATCAATTACATCTGCATTTACAGTGTTGAATTCTTTTAATTTTAATGTATTTAAAATCCAATGTACACTTTGTCCGTAACCAATTAAGGTAATTTTATTACCTTCTTGTAACAAGGTAGCTTTCCCAAAAGGAATTGTATAATAATCTTCGGGAACCTCTTGATATATAGAACGATACAAGGCTTTATGTTCAAAGAACAAAACAGGATTTGGGTCCTCAATTGCTGTTGCTAACAAACCTTTTGCATCGTATGGAAAAGCTGGATAAATTACCTTTAAACCAGGTGTTTTGGTAAACCAAGCTTCGTTAGTTTGCGAATGAAAAGGTCCTGCGCCAACGCCAGCTCCACAAGGCATTCGAAGTACAATATCGGCTTTTTGATTCCACCTATAATTTGATTTGGCTAATAAATTTATAACAGGATTAAAACCAGATGTTATAAAGTCAGAAAATTGTAATTCTACAACTGCCTTATATCCTTTAATAGATAAACCATAAGCTGCTTCAATAATAGTAGATTCACAAATTGGCGTATTTCGAACTCTTTCTTTACCAAATTGTTCTAAAAAGCCATCGGTAATTTTAAAAACGCCACCATATTCAGCAATATCTTGCCCCATAATAACCAAATTATCATGTTTTTCCATGCTTTGTCGTAAGCCATTAGAAATTGCGTCTACCAAACGAATATTATTCGTAATATTATTCGGATTAACTGCTATTTTATCATAATTAAACGAATTATATACGTCTTTTAATTCCTTAGCAAGTGTTGAATCAATAATATCTTCCGCAAAAGCGATGTCTAAATTTTTATTAATTTCATGAACAATTTCTTTTTTATACGTAACTTCTGTCTCTTCACTTAATATATTTTCATTCCTTAAAAAAGAGGCGTAATTTTCTAAAGGGTCTTTCAATGCCCAAGTCTCTAAAAGCTCTTTTGGCACATATTTAGTACCACTAGCCTCTTCATGACCACGCATTCTAAAGGTTTTAAACTCAATTAATATTGGACGAGGATTTTTTCGAACACTTTGTGCAATTTTATCCATTTTGGTATATACTTCCAAAATATTGTTGCCATCCATAGTGTAAGTTTCCATACTATAACCAATACCTTTGTCTGCCACATTTTGATTTTTCATTTGCTGGCTACTTGGTGTTGATAATCCGTAACCATTATGCTCAATACAAAATATTACTGGTAAATTCCACACAGACGCTACGTTTAAAGCTTCATGAAAATCACCTTCACTTGTGCCGCCTTCACCTGAAAAAACTGCTGTAACCTGCTTATTATCGGAAAGTAAATTAGCTAAAGCAATACCATTTGCGACACCCAATTGTGGTCCCAAATGTGAAATCATACCTATAATATGGTAGTCATTTGTTCCAAAGTGGAAAGAACGATCTCTTCCTTTAGTAAAGCCATTCGCTTTACCTTGCCATTGAGAAAACAACCGATGTAACGGAATATTTTTAGTGGTAAAAATACCTAAATTTCGATGCATTGGCAGGATGTATTCCTCTTGAGCTAAAGCACTACAAACACCAACCGAAATTGCTTCTTGACCGATACCCGAAAACCATTTAGAAATCTTACCTTGACGCAATAATATAAGCATCTTCTCTTCTATTAAACGAGGTTTTAAAAGAGATTTATAGAGTTCTAATAATTTTTTATTAGAAAACCCTTTTTTAGAATAATGAATCATTTATTTTAGAAATTAATATTTAATTTTACCTCAAAAATAATATTAATCGATCACATTATGTCATTAAATCAATAATTATTTCGCTTATAAGCCTTTAAAAATAAATTGCATCAAGCGTTCTTTATCATTAATTACTTCTTCTAAAGAAATGGAGGTTTCTGTTCTAATCACACCAGAAATTTCATCTAATTTAAAGATAATTTCTTTTGCATGAATTGTGTTTTTTGCTCTTATTTTACAAAAAATAGCAAATTTACCTGTAGTTAAGTGTGCTACGGTAACTTCAGGTATTTGCCTAATCTTATCAATAATTGAAGTTGTAGTTGTTGAATTATCAATAAACAAACCTACATAAGCAATAAATGTATAGTCAATTTTAGCGTAATCTATAACAAGTGTAGAACCTTTAATTACACCCATTTCTTCCATTTTTTTAACACGAATATGTATTGTACCAGCAGAAACAAGTATCTTTTTAGCAATATCGGTAAATGGTGTACGGCAGTTAGTAATTAGGGCATGTAAAATTTGATGATCTATTTCATCTAATTTGTATTTTGACATCTTTTTCTTTTATTGTTAGCAAGTACAAAGTTAATGAAAATTAGCCATTTATAAAATTTTAAATCAAACTTACAACTTTAAAAAATTAACAAAATTCTCTTTAGATTTGAATATCAGCAGGTTATCATTAATGTCATCAAATCCGTATAATTCCGTATTCCGTATGTATTTTAATACTGGTTTAAATTTTATCTTATTATTGATTAATAATTCTGAATAATAAACACCTAATAATCTTTTTTTATTATTTATCTTTAAATTAGTGAAAATTTTATTTAAATACTGCTTTTTATTATTAGGTATATCAAAATAAGCTTTATAATCCATCTCTTGAGGAGAATAGATCTCTTTAATACCATTTAACAAAGCAATAAAAGTAACCATTCTCACTTTTTCTCTTTCAAAATCACCCTTATAGTGACCAGATTCTATTAATATTGTATTAAAACCTGCCTTTTGAAAATTATCTCCTGTCGCTGTTGGATAAAACTCATCGGTATATCTCCCAATTTGATTTGGAATATACCTTTGCAAAACCTTATTCATAGCAACAATAACTCGCATGGTTTCTTTTCTCTTAGCAGTTAAGCTTCTTTTTTTATCAATAGAAGGCGCTAAAAAAGATATTGTTGCAGGTTTATTTTCCTTACCAACCGAAAAAATGGCACGTTGATCATGTAAATTAAAACAAAAATCAGGTTTAAATTTATGTAATTCTTTATGTAATAATTTACTTTCTGGCGCTTTTAAATCGACAGCATCACGATTCAAATCGATTTCTTGAGCATTAACTCTTGTATAATTTTGAGCACCATCTGGATTTAAAATAGGTATAATAAGTATGGTACATTGTTCCAAAATTTCACTTCTAAATACTTCTTTATTTTTAGAATATTTCATGAAATTTATAAAGTCAAAAACAGCTTTCGTTCCTGTACTTTCATTACCATGCATTTGAGACCAAATTAAAATTTTCTTTTTTCCAGTACCAATTTTAATTTTATAAATAGATTTTTTCAAATAGGATTCTCCTATTTTTTTCACATTACAATCTTTCGATAAATTTAACAATATTGGCTCAATATCTTGAAGCGTAATATGCCTACCAGAAATTTTTTGTTGTTTAAAAATATCATATTCTTTATTAGTCATTTTTGTTTCACTTTACTTATTACAAATGTAAACAATCTAATGTTTACATTTGTAAACTACAAAAAGTGGTATTTTAATTACAATTGTAATCGCGCATTCAATATTAATTTGCTAAAAAATACAATTGCAACAGACAAAATTACTTCAAAAATATGTTTTACAATTACGCATCTTTAAATCAACTACTTATGTATTCTAATTTAAAGTGTTTATTTCTTATATATTAGTGTCGTTTATATTATTTACACCTGTAAATTGCACAGTTAAATTAATTTATTTACATTTGTAACACCTAAACAAGTTTACAATGATAAACAATGCAAAATTCTCCAAAAGACTAAAAAAAGTACTTGAATATTATCAATTATCTGCATCTTCGTTTGCCGAAAAGATACAAGTACAACGTTCTAGTATTTCTCATTTACTATCAGGCAGGAATAAACCTAGCCTCGATTTTGTCTTAAAAGTTTTAAAAGAATTTAAAGAAGTGGAACTTTACTGGCTATTAAATGGTGAAGGAAATTTTCCGAAAGAGGAAAAAAAAACAGACTTTCCTACTACTCTATTTTCTGAAAATCCAAAAATAGAATCCAAAAGTAATAATCCAATAATCGCAAAATCAAACCCTCAAAATACAATTTCAGAAAATCCAAATTCACAAAAATCTTCTTCAGAAAATTTGGAAAAAGAAATAATTTCTAATCCGAATTTTTCTAAAAGTGAAATTGAAAGAATTGTTGTTTTTTATAAAAATGGTAGTTTCAAAAATTATACGGAAATATAATTTCTCTTTATTTTTTAAAACAATTAATAATTAGGCTTCATTAAAAATCGTTAATAACTTATTTAAGAATCTGCAACTTTTGTAACATCTAATTAGCAAATATTTCTCAATTTTGTTTTTTAAAAAATAAAACAATGAAAAAACACAATTTTAGTGCAGGTCCATGTATTTTACCGCAAAGCGTTTTAAAACAAGCAGCAAATGCTGTTACCAATTTTAATGACTTAAATTTATCTTTAATTGAAATTTCACACAGAAGCAAAGATTTTGTTGCAGTTATGGAAAATGCTCGCTCCTTAGTTTTAGAACTCCTTAAATTAAATAGCAAAGATTATAGTGTGTTATTTTTACAAGGTGGTGCAAGTTTAGAATTTTTGCTTACACCATACAATTTAATGAAAATTGATGGAAAAGCAGATTATTTAGATACAGGAACTTGGAGTAGTAAAGCCATAAAAGAAGTTCCACATTTAGGAACCGCAAATGTAGTTGCATCTTCTAAAGATAAAGGATATACTTACGTACCTAAAGATTACACTATTGATGAAACTGCTGATTATTTTCATTGCACAAGTAATAATACCATTTGTGGTACGCAAATGAAAATCTTCCCAAAAACTACTATTCCATTTGTATGTGATATGAGTTCGGATATTTTTTCAAGAGTACTAGATTTTTCACAATTTGATTTAATTTACGCAGGAGCTCAAAAAAATATGGGTCCAGCTGGCACTACTCTAGTGGTAGTAAAAAATTCTATCTTAGGAAAAACTGGAAGAAAAATACCAAGCATGTTAGATTATCAAATTCATATTGACAAAGACAGTATGTTTAATACACCATCGGTTTTTGCAGTATATGTTTCTATGTTGACATTACAATGGCTTAAAGATTTAGGAGGAATTGAAGCTATCGAAAAAATTAATGATGCTAAAGCAGCATTATTATATGGTGAAATTGACAATAACCCTTTATTTAAAGGTGCAGCTGTAAAAGAAGATCGCTCTAATATGAATGTTACTTTCTTATTAACTGATGAAAGTAAAAAAGAAAAATTTGACACTTTGTGTAAAAATGCTGGTATCAATGGTCTAAACGGACATCGATCCGTTGGCGGATATCGTGCAAGTATGTATAATGCATTACCTCTAGAAAGTGTTGAAGTATTGGTGGACATAATGAAATCAATTTAAAAATCTATTTTCCTATAATCGGAAAAAAATAAATAAAACAAAATGAAAGTATTAGCAAACGATGGAATCTCTCAAGTAGGAATTGATGATCTTGAAAAAGCAGGTTTTGAAGTTATCACCACAAATGTGGCACAAGAGCAATTAGAAAGTTATATCAACAAACATAATATTGATGTTATTTTAGTAAGAAGCGCTACACAAGTTAGAACTGAGTTAATTGATGCTTGCCCAAGTATAAAAATTATTGGTCGCGGTGGTGTTGGTATGGATAATATTGATGTTGACTATGCTCGCGAACAAGGGTTACATGTAATAAATACGCCAGCAGCTTCATCACACTCGGTTGCCGAATTAGTATTTGCACATCTTTTTGGAATGGTTCGATTTTTATTCGATGCCAATAGAAATATGCCATTAGAAGGAGATTCTAATTTCAAAGGTCTTAAAAAAGCCTATGCAAATGGTATGGAGTTAAAAGGTAAAACTCTTGGGGTTTATGGGTTTGGTCGTATTGGTCAAGCTACTGCAAAAGTAGCCTTAGGCGTTGGAATGAAAGTAATTGCTTTTGATCCTTTTTTAGAAGAAACCAATTTAGAAATTGATTTTTATGATGGACAAACTTTAAATTTTCCTATAAAAACTATTTCAAAAGAAGATTTTTTCAAACAAGCTGATTTTATTACTTTACATGTACCTGCACAAAAAGACTACGTTATCAATAAAGCAGAATTTGAAGCAATGAAAGATGGTGTTGGTATTGTAAATGCGGCTCGTGGTGGTGTTGTTAACGAGGTTGCTCTAGTTGAAGCTCTAGAAAGTGGTAAAGTTGCTTTCGCAGGAATTGATACTTTTGAAAACGAACCAAAACCAGCAATGCAAGTATTAATGAATCAAAATGTATCTTTAAGCCCACATATTGGTGCAGCAACAGGTCAAGCTCAAGATAGAATTGGTAGCGAATTAGCTTCACAAATTATTAAAATACTAAA
The DNA here is from genome assembly GCA_964582005.1 of uncultured Flavobacteriaceae bacterium. GTDB lineage: Bacteria > Bacteroidota > Bacteroidia > Flavobacteriales > Flavobacteriaceae > S010-17. The sequence goes on from CAZOQL010000021.1 coordinate 21,002, forward strand.
ATAATACATTTCCAAATTGGCAAACGTACAACCATTTAAAGCAATTAGAGCGACTCGTGACAAGGTTGCTCTTGTTTCATCTAGATCTTATGATGCATATTCTTCAGAAGAGTTAGAGACTCAATTACAATACAATCCTTTTTCTTTTTTGCATATTATCAACCCTAGTTATGACAAATCAAAAAACATCTCTGCGGAAGAAAAGTTTGTGAAAATTAAAAACACGTATGAAGAATTTAAAAATAAACACACTTATATTAAAGAAGAAAAATCTGTTTTTTATATCTATAAAAAAATAACAGCATCGTCTAGTTTTATTGGAATAATAGCGGCTACTAGTACCAATGATTATGGGGAAAATATCATTAAAAAACATGAGGAAACTTTAAAAAAAAGAGAGATTCTTTTTAAAAATTACTTAAAAGCTACTGGATTTAATGCGGAACCTGTACTACTTACCTATCCCAATAATGAAGTAATTGACTCTTTACTCCTAAAATATCAAAAAAAAAGAGCTGAATATGAATTTACTACCGAAAATAACAAAACACATTTACTTTGGATTGTTGATAATGAAATAGATATAAAAAATATTATTGCACAATTTAAAAATATAAGTAGTCTATATATTGCAGATGGACATCATAGATCGGCATCTTCTTATCTATTAGCCAAAAATATAGAAAATAAAAATAAAAATCATACTGGTAAAGAAGCATATAATTTTTGTTTGAGTTATTTAATTTCAGAAAATAATTTACAAATATTCGAATTTAACAGATTAGTAAAAGGATTAAATGGTTTTACATCCAAAGAGTTTTTAAATAAATTAAATGAAAATTTTATTATTACAAAACTTTCAAAAAAAACCCATAAACCAAATTCTAAGCATACTTTTAGCATGTATTTAGAGCAAGATTTATATCAATTACAATTTAAACCAAGTAAAAAAGGGTTTAAATCTTCATTGCATGAATTAGATACGCATATTTTATATAAATATGTTTTAAAAAAAATATTAGGTATTGAAAATGTTCGAAAAGACAAGAAAATATCCTATGCAAATAGCAATAAAGGGCAAGAGTATTTAAAAGAACAAGTTACTAAAGGAAACTATAGTGTTGCTTTTGGTTTAGTTCCAATAACTATAAAACAACTAAAAAAAGTAGCTGATGCTGGATTAAAAATGCCACCAAAATCAACCTATATTTTACCAAAATTAAGAAGTGGCTTAGTTATTTACGAATTTTAATGTTTTGGCTCTAGTTTAAAATTGGGTTGATATTATTAAATAATGGTCAATTTGAACGTAGTCGAAAATGGTTTTAAATAATAATTAGTTCTCGACTCCGCTCGAACTGACAAGAACAGCGTTGATTATCAGTAATATAAATAAAGTAATACCAAATTTAAACTAGAGCCAATGTTTTTTTTTATAATAATTAAAATCAATACATTATGAAATCAGACGAAATACAAATTAGAGTAAGATATAGTGAAACCGATCAAATGGCGTATGTTTATTATGGCAACTATGCACAATATTTTGAAATTGCTCGGGTGGAATGGCTTCGAAAACTTGGTATTTCATACAAAAAATTAGAAGAAGATGGCATCATGTTGCCTGTACTTAAATTAGAAGTAAATTACCATAAACCAGCAAAATACGATGATTTACTTACTATTAAAACTATCGTAAAAAAAAAGCCAAGCGTACGTATTGAGTTTCATTTTGAAATCTACAACGAACAACGTGTTTTACTCACAACTGGTTTTACTTCACTTGTTTTTATTGATATAAAAAGAAACAAACCTATAAAAGCACCGAAAATTATAGTAGATTTTTTTTAAGTAATATTTCTTAAACCATATTTAATTCATCCATTTGTTGTTCGGATAAATTTTTAATGGTGCTTTCTAATAAAAACAGATTATCAAATAATATAGTAGAATAATCTAACAAAATTTTAACCAATACATCTAATTTGACTTTTCTTGCTTTTTTCTGCTTGACCTCACTATTAAATAATGACCCTTCAATTCTCTTTTTATACAAATCAAAAATTTGTAAATAAGTATCATGAATCATTTGATGCGGTCTATCCAAATTTTGATATTCCTTAAAAAAAACTAGCATTTGCCCTTTACCAAAATACCATTTTCCAAAATCACAAGCTGTAAAATTAAAAGGAATTGATGTTTTTGCATTATGAATATTACCCGTTCTTGTTAGAATTTGTACATTAGACATCCAATTTTGATGTCCTTTTTTTGCTAAATATAAATTTTTAATTATTTCTTTTTTTGAAATGTAATTTAAATCATTATTTTTTTCTACACGTAAATCATTGGATTGATTTTTTGTGTTTTTCTTGTTGTTTTCGCTAATTTTTTTTTTATTTTCGTTTTGTTCTTTTGTTTTTTGAGCAATCAATTTTTCCACCTCTTTTTCTAGGTCATTCATTCTGTTGTTGTTGTTGTTGTTAATTTTTCTTTTTCACAATTGCAAATATATAAAAAAAATGTGGAATTATACTTTTTTAAAATCAACAGCTACCACTTTATACTTGTTACAAATATCGGGTCACATATAAAAGTTGGGGATTAATGTTATTTTTGTTTTCAAAAACATATAA
>CAZOQL010000022.1:0-23493 GCA_964582005.1 uncultured Flavobacteriaceae bacterium
GAAGCAAAAAACGAACTCAACGAAATGCTTACCAACAATAAGTTTGGAGAAGCAAGTAACAAAGTAGTCATTGAAGAATTTTTAGATGGTATTGAACTCTCTTGTTTTGTTATAACCGATGGAAAATCATATAAAATTTTACCATATGCCAAAGACTATAAACGTATTAACGAAGGCGATAAAGGCTTAAATACAGGTGGAATGGGAGCTGTTTCTCCAGTGCCATTTGCCGATGAAGTTTTTCGTAAAAAAGTAGAAGAACGCATTGTAAAACCTACTATAAACGGATTAAAAAAAGATAATTTACCTTATAAAGGTGTTGTTTTTATTGGTCTTATAAAAGTAAATAACGACCCTTTTGTAATAGAATACAACGTGCGTTTTGGCGATCCAGAAACCGAAGTAGTTGTGCCTAGAATAAAATCAGATTTAGTGGCTTTATTTCAAGCTGTAGCCGATGAAAAATTAGCCGACTTTAACTTAGAAATCGATACAAGAACTGCCGCAACGGTGATGTTAGTTTCAGGTGGATATCCAGAAGCTTATGAAAAAGACAAAGAAATTAAAGGTATTGAAAATATAGAAGATTCCATCGTATTTCATGCAGGAACAAAACAAGAAAACACTAAAATTATTACCAATGGCGGAAGAGTTTTAGCCATAACTTCATATGGTAATACGATACAAGAAGCCTTAGATAAGTCATACAAAAGTATCGATAAAATTACATTCAATAAAATGAACTTTAGAACCGACATTGGTTTAGATTTATTGTAATGCAAAGCAACGTAAAAATATTGGTTGCGCCACTAAATTGGGGGATTGGACACGCAACTAGATGTGTGCCAATAATTAATGAATTAATTTCTCAAGGATTTACACCTGTTTTAGCTAGCGATGGTAATGCCTTACATTATCTTCAAAAAGAATTTCCAAATTTAAAAACCTACGACTTGCCTTCTTACCAAATAACTTACACTAAGCATCGTTTTTTTTTCAAATTAAGTTTGTTTATTCAAATCCCAAAAGTTCTAAAAGGCATAAAAAGAGAACAGCAAACTATTCAAAAAGTAATAGCTTTGGAGAATATACAAGGAATCATTTCCGATAATAGGTTTGGTGCATATTCTAATCATATTCCTTCGGTAATTATAACACATCAAATACAAATATTATCTGGTTTAACCACTTTTATTACTAGTGCAATAAATAGAAAATTACTATATAAATTTAAGGAAGTTTGGATTCCTGACACTTCTAAAAACCCAAACCTTACTGGAAAATTATCCAATACCAAACAACTTAAAACTACCGTAAAATATATTGGTTTACTAAGTCGATTTCAAGCAAAAATAAAGACTAAAAAAAAATACAAATACGCTATTTTAGTACTCTTATCTGGTATTGAATCACAACGAAGTTCCTTAGAAATAAAATTAATAAAAGAGTTAAAAAATACTTCTAAAAAAGTACTTTTTATTCGTGGTTTAGTAGATTCTATGGAAACGCTAGAAAATACAAAAAACATTACATTCCGTAATTTTTTATTACATAATGAGCTAGAAAAAGCATTAAATGAAAGTGAAGTAGTTATTGCACGTTCTGGTTATTCTACCATAATGGATTTAGCTCAATTACAGAAAAAAGCATTTTTTATACCAACACCAGGACAAACCGAACAAGAATATTTAGCTAAATATTTAAAAAAATGGAACATTGCTCCTTTTGTAAAACAACAAGCATTTAAATTAAATGACTTAAATAAAATAAAAAATTACACTGGTTTTACAGAAAATTATACGTTAAAAAACACATCGTTATTTCAACTATTCATTCCAAAAAAATAAATTAATTTATTTTTTTGTATGTAATAATCTAGTCAATTTTATAGAAATATCTAATAAAATAATTTTTGCATTACCGTTTCTTTCTATATGATAAATAGCTTCGTTTAAAGTTTCGTTTATACCAATAATATTATTGCCATGAATAAAAGGCGCGAAATTTTTCAAATCAAATTTTGCAGTAGTCGTTTCTAAATACACCAATGTATCCGCTTTATAATTTAGCAACAAAGCTTGTCTGAAAAAATGCAAACAGTACTGTAAAAATTGCTTTTGGGTTTCTCTACCCGATTGTGCAATTTCATTACTCCAATTAATTAACTCTTCAATAACCGAAGCATTACCTCTTGCTCTAAAAGCAGCTCTAATCCAAGTAATAAACCAAGTTTCAAATAAATTATCGCTAGAATCATGTTTAACCAAATGCAAGGCTTTATTCCAATTTCCATTTGCCTGATGTGCTATTTTTTGCGCTAATTTAACCTCTAAATTTTCTCTTTTAACAAGCGAATCAATAATATTTTCTTCGCTTACTTTGGGAAAATGTACTACTTGACAACGAGATAAAATGGTATCAATAATTTGTTCTTCGTTTTCGGTAATTAATATTAAAACGGTGTTTTTTGGTGGTTCTTCAATCAGTTTTAATAATTTATTTGCAGCAGCAATGTTCATTTTTTCTGCCATCCAAATAAGCATCACTTTATAACCGCCTTCAAAAGATTTTAAGCTTAATTTTTTTGTTATTTCTAACGCTTCATCTTTACCAATTAATCCTTGCTTTTTTGCAACACCCAAAAATTGCATCCAATCAAAAAGGTTTCCATATGGGGTTTGATGTACAAAATCGCGCCATTCGTTTAAAAATTGGTTGCTTACTGGTTTAGATTTTATTCTATCCGTAGTAGCTACAGGAAAAGCAAAATGTAAATCGGGATGCGTTAATTTATTACATTTGAGATTACAAGCATCGTTGCCGTTATTATTTTCAGTATTAATATTTTTACATAGGATATATTGTGCATAAGCAATTGCCATAGGTAACGTACCGCTTCCTTCGGCACCAACAAAAAGTTGTGCGTGAGGTATTCGTCCAGCCTCAGCAGTTTTAGTAAGATGTTTTTTAATATTTTCTAAGCCAATAATATCTTTAAAAAGCATAAAACAAAAATACATTATTAAAAAGAAACTCCAATTAGTTTATTAACTAATTGGAGTTTTAGATTTGAAAACTTTCGTTTTATTAATCTTTTTGTTTCAATTTAGCTTCCATACTTAAAGTTGCATGTGGCACTAATTTCAATCGTTCTTTTTGAATCAATTTACCAGTTACTCTACAAACACCATAACTTTTATTTTCAATACGTACTAAAGCATATTTCAAATCTCTAATAAATTTTTCTTGACGAATAGCTAATTTTACATTTGCTTCTTTTGACATGGTTGCAGCGCCATCTTCAAAAGGTTTAAAAGTTGGCGAAGTATCTTCGGTACCATTATTACTATCGTTTTTAAAGGCACTATTTATTAAAGCTAAGTTTTCCTCGGCACTTGCCATTTTTGTTTTTATAATTTGCTTAAATTCTGCTAAATTTTTATCGGAATATGTTATTAATTTATCATCCATAATTATCGGTTTTTTTCTATTACTATTTTGGTGTTGATATCATCAAACACAACTTCTATACCACTTTTTAGTTCTTTTACAATAACCAATTTATCGGTTAAAGTTTCTGTTTTAATATACGCTTCGTTTATCGCAATCGCCTCTTCTAAAACAGCATCTTTTTGAATGGTCAACGTAATTCTATCTAAAATATCAAAATTAGATTCTTTTCGTAGATTTTGAATGCGATTTACTAATTCTCGTGCAATACCTTCTTTACGCAAAGCATCATTAATATTGATATCTAAAGCAACGGTTATGCCATCTTGATTTGCTACTAACCAACCTGCTATATCTTGTGAAGTAATTTCTACTTCGGCAAGTGTTAAAGCAACGGAATTACCATTTACATCGATATTGATTTCACCTTCTTTTTCGATTATTGCAATCTCTTTGGCGGTAAATTTGCCAACTTCTTGTCCTACAAATCGCATTTCTTTTCCAAATCTAGGTCCTAAAACTCTAAAATTAGGTTTGATGCTTTTTACTAAAATATCCGAAGCATCGTCAATCATTTCAATCTCTTTTACATTAACTTCAGCAATTATTAGGTGTTGAATTGCTAAAATATCTTCTCGCTCCGATGCATCTAAAACAGGTATCATAACACGTTGCAAAGGTTGTCTTACTTTAATAGATTCTTTTTTACGAAGCGATAAAACCATAGAGGCTATTTTTTGCGCTTTTTGCATTCTTCGTTCTAAAGCGGTATCTATTAAAGTTGTATTGCTTTTTGGGAAATCGGCTAAATGAACCGATTCAAAGTTCTCAACACTTGTGCTTTTGATTAGGTCTTTATACATATTATCCATAAAAAATGGTGCTATTGGAGCTGCCAATTTTGTGACAGTCAACATACAAGTATATAGTGTTTGATATGCCGATATTTTATCTTGCTCATAAGAACCTTTCCAAAAACGTCTACGACATAAGCGCACATACCAATTACTCAAATATTCGGTAACAAAGTTTTGTATAGCTCTTGCTGCTTTGGTTGGTTCGTAATCGTTATACGAATCTTCCACATTTTTAATTAAGGTATGTAGTTCGGATAAAATCCATCGATCAATTTCTGGTCGTTTTTGAATTTCGATATTTTCTTCCGCGTAAGCGAAATTGTCTACATTGGCATATAAAGTAAAGAACGAATAGGTGTTGTATAATGTTCCAAAAAATTTACGTTTTACTTCATCAATACCTGCTTCATCGTATTTTAAATTATCCCACGGATTTGCATTAGATAGCATATACCAACGAATGGCATCTATTCCGTAATTTTCCATAGCGCCAAATGGTTCTACAGCGTTTCCTAAACGTTTAGACATTTTTTTACCAAATTTATCTAGCACCAAACCATTAGATACTACATTTTTATATGCAACTGAGTCAAAAACCATGGTTGCAATGGCGTGTTGTGTATAAAACCAACCTCTTGTTTGGTCTACGCCTTCGGCTATAAAATCGGCTGGAAAAAATTTATTATTATCAATTAATTCTTTGTTTTCAAACGGATAATGTTGCTGTGCGTACGGCATAGAACCTGAATCGAACCAAACATCTATCAAATCTGCTTCTCGCATCATTGGTTTTCCTTTTGGGGAAACTAATGTTATTTGATCTACAATACTTTTATGTAAGTCTATTTTATCATAGTTGTCTTCGGACATATTACCAACTTCAAAATCGGCATAAATATCTTTATCCATAATTCCTGCTGTAATAGCACGAGCCATTTCTGTTTTAAGTTCTTCTACAGAGCCGATTATAATTTCTTCACTTCCATCTTCGGTTCGCCATATTGGTAACGGAATTCCCCAAAAACGAGAACGAGATAAGTTCCAATCGTTTGCATTTTTTAACCAGTTACCAAATCGACCAGTTCCTGTAGATTTTGGTTTCCAATTTATGGTTTCATTCAATGCAAACATTCTATCTCTTGTTTGGGTAACTTTTATAAACCAACTATCTAACGGATAGTATAAAATTGGTTTATCGGTTCGCCAACAATGTGGATAACTATGTTTGTACTTTTCTACATTAAACGCTTTGTTTTCTTCTTTTAACTTGATGGCAATCTCTACATCTATAGAACGATCAGGAGCTTCGCCATCTTTATAATATTCGTTTTTTACGTATTTACCTGCAAATTCACCCATTTCTTCTCTAAATTTACCTTGTAAATTTACTAATGGTACTGGGTTTTCGTTTTCGTCTAAAACTAACATTGGTGGTATTTCTGGTATTGCTTGTTTAGCAACTACTGCATCGTCTTGCCCAAAAGTTGGTGCAGTATGTACAATCCCTGTTCCGTCTTCGGTTGTTACAAAATCACCTGCAATTACTCTAAAAGCATTTTCAGGGTTTTGATATGGTAAAACGTAAGCTAACAATTGCTCGTATTTTATACCAACTAACTCTTTTCCTTTGCATTGATTTACTATGAAAAACGGAATTTTTTTATCTCCTTTTGTATAATTAACTAATTCTCTTTCCTCTTCAACTTGATTGAATTTTTTACCAAATTGTTTGTTAACCAAGGCTTTTGCCAACACTAAATTAACTGCTTTAAACGTATATTGATTAAACGTTTTTACCAATACATAGTCAATTTTATTACCAACGGTTAATGCGGTATTACTTGGTAATGTCCAAGGAGTTGTTGTCCAAGCTAAAAAATGAATGTCACCTTCAACTTCTTTAAAAGAATTATTTATGGTTTCTTTTTTTGCTAAAAATTGCGCTACAACTGTTGTATCGGTTACATCTTGATAACAGCCTGGTTGGTTAATTTCATGAGAGCTTAAACCTGTACCTGCTTTTGGAGAATATGGTTGAATTGTATAGCCTTTATATATTAAATTTTTAGTGTACAATTGTTTTAATAACCACCAAACAGTTTCCATATATTTGGGTTTGTAGGTAATATATGGGTCATTCATATCTACCCAATGTCCCATTTTTTTGGTTAGTTTTTCCCAAACATCGGTATATTTTAAAACTGCTTTTTTACACGCTTCATTATACGCTTCAACACTAATTTTTGTACCAATATCTTCTTTGGTAATGCCTAATTCTTTTTCAACACCAAGCTCAATTGGTAAACCGTGTGTATCCCAACCTGCTTTACGTTTTACTTGAAAACCTTGCATGGTTTTATACCTACAAAAAACATCTTTGATCGTTCTACCCATAACGTGATGAATGCCTGGTAAACCATTTGCCGATGGCGGACCTTCGTAAAAAATAAATGGTTTATTTTCATCTTTCGAATCGATACTTTTTTGGAAAATATTATTTTCTTCCCAAAATTTTAAAGTTTCATCTGCTACTTTAGTTAAATCTAACCCTTTGTATGTTTTGAATTTAGTGCTCATTATAGTTACTTCTTAAAACCTATTTTTGTTCTTTCTTTATTCTCTAACAATTCTTGTTTTGTCTTTTCAAATTGTTTAATGTATTCAAAAATTAATAGTATTTGTTCGTCATGAGAGCTTACTTTCTCTTCTATTTCTTGGAATTTTAATAGTAAATCTTTGTGTGATAAAAGCATTGTTCTCATTTCAGTAAAAATTCTAATGATTTGAATGTTTACTTTAATAGCTGTTTCACTATGTAATACACTAGATAACATTGCTACTCCTTGCTCGGTAAAAACATAAGGAAGTTTTCTTCTTCCTCCCCAACTTGATGTCGCAAATTGCGACTTCAAGTTCATCCATTCTTCCACAGTTAATTGAAACATAAAATCATCAGGAAATCTCTTTAAGTTTCTTTTTATTTGTTCATTTAATCTTTTTGTTTCAACAGCGTAAAGTTGAGATAAATCACTATCTAACATAACTTTTCGATTTCTAATAAAATATATTTTATTAGAAATCATTTCATTAGGTATGTTTGTTTGATTATTCAAGAGCAAATTTTATAAATCACCATTTTACAAATGACTAGTTTAATTGGCAAATTTATGAAATAACTATGAAAAATGATTATTTAAACTAAAAAACTAATAACAAAAAAATTAGAAGGTGTTTAAAATAAAAAAATTACATTTGTCCTTATAAAATATATCATTTGAAAAAAGCAGGTTTAATAATATTTTTGGTCTTACTTATCGATCAGTTAAGTAAAGTATATGTAAAAACACATTTTGCATTATATGAAGAAATACCTATTCTAGGTTTAGATTGGGCACGAATTTATTTTACTGAAAATAGCGGCGCTGCTTGGGGCTTTCAATTAAATGATTTAATTACATTTTTGAGCGAATCACAAGCAAAAATTATCTTAACTCTTTTTAGAATCGTAGCTATATCTGGCATTGGTTATTGGCTATTTACCTCTATTAAAGAAAAGGCTTCTAAAATACTTATCGTTGCCCTTTCTCTAATTGTTGCTGGTGCTTTGGGTAATATTATTGATTCTATTTTTTATGGTGTATTATTTGAAGAAAGTTCAAGAACTGCTCAAAATATAGCTACATTTTTACCCGAAAATGGTGGTTACAGTTCCTTCTTTCACGGAAAAGTTGTAGATATGTTTTATTTTCCGATGTGGAAAGGTAATTTACCCAATTGGATTCCTTTTAAAGGTGGTGAACCTTTTACTTTTTTTAATGCTATTTTTAATGTAGCCGATTTTGCAATTAGTTGTGGTGTTGGCTTATTAATTGTGTTTAATAAACGTGTTTTTCCGACAAAATAAATTAACTACAAACCTCTTTGTTTTTGTATTATTTCATAAGCTTCTTGTATTTTTCTGAATTTTTCTTGTGCCACTTTAACATGTTCTTCGCCTAAATGCTGTAATTTATCGGGATGGTGTTTTTTAACCATTTTACGATATGCTTTTTTAACGACATCGTCTGTAGCGGTTTTAGTAATTTCTAATATTTGGTAAGCACTTTTTGTGGTATCGTAAAACATGGCTTTTATGGAAGTAAAGTCGGCATCGCTAATATATAAATAACCTGCAATTTTTCTAATTTCTTCCACTTCGATTTCATGAACTTCCCCATCTGCTTTTGATATACCAAATAGAAAGTGAATTAATTGTAAACGAGAAGCGTGATCCATATGTTCTCTAATTTGTGCGCAAACGGTTGTAGTTGGCACTTTCTTTTTCATTATTCCATTAAATAACTTAAAGGAATTTTCTGCTCTTTTACTGCCGTATATTTTAATAAAATACTTTCGTACATACTCCAATTCTTTTTTATCAATTTTAGAATCCGCTTTAATAATTACCGCTGCGAGTATTAACAAACTTATTTCAAAATCTCCAGGCTTTGTGTTTTCTTGTTGCCTTTGACTTCTGGTTTGCTTTCTACTACTAGAATGCTTTGCTCTTTGTTGTTGTCTTTTTTGATTATATGGTATTTTTTTTTGATTAGGATCTCTAGCTGTATCTACTGCACTTCCTAATACAAAACCAATAATTGCACCAATTGGACCACCAAAAGCCCAACCTAAACTTGTTCCTAACCACTTTGCTATTGCCATTTATGTTTTTTTTTAATAAGTCTTACTAAATAACTTATTGTTACAAAATTATCTAATTAATTTATGATTCCTTTAAGTTTCAAATATACATTTTCTACTTATATTTGTCATCTAATTATTTCTGAAAAATTTTATCAGAATGTAAAAAAAATATTATGTATCCATTAGAATTAATAAAACCAATGCAAATTGAACTTGAAAATGCAGGTTTTCAATCTTTAACAACTACCGATGAAGTAGAAAATGCTATACAAAAAAACGGAACAACTTTAGTTATGGTAAACTCGGTTTGTGGTTGTGCAGCAGGAACTGCAAGACCAGGCGCTATTGCATCATTGCAATCTGACAAATCACCCGAAACACTTACTACTGTTTTTGCTGGTGTAGATAAAGATGCAACTGATAAAGCTAGAGAATTTATGATTCCTTTTCCTCCATCTTCACCATGTATTGCTTTATTTAAAGACGGAACTTTAGTTCATATTTTAGAAAGACATCATATTGAAGGTAGAAGTGCTGAAATGATTGCCAGTAATTTAACGAGTGCTTACGAAGAATTCTGTTAATCTATACTAAAAAATAGTAAAAGGCATAGATACTATTTATGCCTTTTTTAATGCGTTATGAAAAAAGAAACTATCTTACAAAACACCATAGATTTTGTAAAAGAAACCTTACAAAATGCCGAAGGCGGACACGATTGGTTTCATATAGAGCGCGTTTACAAAAATGCAAAACTTATTGCTTTGCATGAAGATGTAGATCTTTTTATAGTGGAATTAGCGGCATTACTACACGATATTGCGGATGCGAAATTTCACGAAGGCGATGAAACTATTGGTCCAAAAAAAGCAGTTCTTTTTTTAAAAACACAAGATATTACGCCAGATGCAATTACGCATATAGTTGCTATCATTGCCAATATGTCTTTTAGTAAAAGTCTAGCCAAAAAACAAGTATTTACATCTTTAGAAATGCAAGTTGTGCAAGATGCAGATCGTTTGGATGCCATTGGAGCTATTGGTGTTTCTAGAGCTTTTAACTATGGAGGATTTAAAAACAGACCGCTTTATAATCCTAGTATAAAACCCAATACTACTATTACAAAAGAAGCATATCAAAAATCTACTTCGCCAACAATAAATCATTTTCATGAAAAATTATTGTTATTAAAAGATAAAATGAATACACAAACTGGTAAAGATATTGCGAAAAAACGTCATGATTTTATGGAACATTTTTTAGCACAATTCTTTATGGAATGGCATGGTGAAAAATAATAAATGCCTTTAAATTGAACGGTAAAAACTAGTTATTTCGTTTTTTTTTTGCTTCAATTTCTTCTTCCGTTTTACCAAACATCCGTTGCAACAAACTTTTTTGGGTTGTTTCTTTTGGTAATTTTTGAGAAACCTCTTCTACTTTTTTCTTAAGATCTTGTAATTGCTGTTCTGCATCTGTATTTTTTTCTGGTAAAATTGGTTTTTCATCTAACGCTATAGAAAAATCTATAGGAGATTCTAGCTCTGTTATTATTTCTTTAATCGGTATATTATCTATTATAGGCTTAACATTACTCCCATAAAAACGACTCATCAATTCACTAAATTTAGTTAATCTTTTTTCTTCTAAAAAGCCACTTAAATATTTTTCTGAAGCGCCAACTCCATTTAAGGTTTCTATACTTTTTAACGTTTTATATAATTTGGAGAAAAAAGTGATGGATTCCCTAGTTGCTCCAATTCGCTTACTATAAATGGCTTTTATTTCACCATTTGGGTTTTCACTAAAAGTAAAATTAGTAACAGACCAATAAAATTTACCACTTTTGGCAATATTTTTAATAACGACATGAAAATTTTCTTTGATAAGAAGTTTTTCCCACATCATTTTAAATATTACCTCTGGCATATCTGGATGCTGAATACAAAACATAGATTTACCCATTAATTCGTATTCTTCATAGCCACTAATTTCCATAAAATAATCATTCGCAAACTCAAAAACACCAAATTTATCGGTTTTGCTCATAATTATTTTAGTTGCATCTAAAATAATCTCTTCTTCTACTACTTTTGGCTTTATAAAATCCTCTGACATGGTAACGATAACTAGTTAGTTAGTGCTAAAATAGTATTTTTTCCTTTAAAAAAAATAATTTCTACTTAAAATTTGACTTTCTTTTTTCTAAAAAAGCAGAAGTGCCTTCTATAAAGTCTGGAGTTCCAAAACATTTTCCGAATTGTTGTATTTCTATTGCATAACCGTTTTTATCATATGTAAAATTAGCATTTATGGCTTTAATTGCAGCTGCAATTGCTGTTGCAGAATTGTTGGCTATTTTTGCAGCTAATTTTAAACAAAAAGGCAGTAACTCTTCTTGACTGACTATGTGGTTTACTAAGCCATACTTATTGGCTTCTACTGCGTTTAACATATTTGCTGTCATAATAAGTTCCATCGCTTTTCCTTTACCAACCAATTGCGGTAAGCGTTGCGTGCCACCATAACCAGGTATTACGCCAAGAGATACTTCGGGCAAACCCATTTTAGCATTATCTGATGCTACTCTAAAATGACAAGCCATTGCTAATTCTAATCCGCCACCTAAAGCAAAACCATTTACTGCTGCAATAACTGGTGTTGTTAAATTTTCGATAAAATCAAATAATAATTCTTGTCCGTTTTGTGCTAATTTTGCACCTTGATTTGTATTAAAATTGGCAAATTCAGAAATATCGGCACCAGCTACAAAGGCTTTTGTACCACTGCCTGTAATAATTATTACCCGAACTAAATTATCTTTATTTAAGGTGTCAAAAGCCTCATGTAATTCTTGAATGGTATCCTTATTTAAGGCATTTAATTTAGTCGGTCGATTAATTGTTATTGTTGCAATAGAATTATCGAGATGAATTAATAAATTGGTATAGTTCATTATAATATAAATTTTAGGGTAAAGTTAAGACGTTTTTTTTAGATGCTAGTTTTTTTAGTTTTGTAATTTTCCATAAGGATTCCTAATTTATAAAAATCGAATAGTTTTAAATTTATAAAACCTTTTATAAACGAGAGTTTAAGTGTTGGCTTGGTAAGTATGAAAAGAACATTTAAAACAGGTAATAATTTTTTCTTTTGCATCTTATTGTAAAATTTAAGTAAGGAAACATTTTTAATTAGATCAGAATCATTATCTACATAATTTAGTATGGCAATTAAATTTTTAGTACTCGTTTCTATCTTATTTAGATACACATAATTATCTTCTAAGTTTTCGTTTAAAACGCTGTTATCAATATGTTTTACTTTATAATTGTATTTTTTTAAGGTGTATCCAAACAAGGTGTCTTCGTGTCCGTATTTTGTTATTCGTTCATCAAACCTTACTTTTTCAAATACTTTTTTATTAATTAAAAAATTATTTGTCATAAAAGATTTGTTTGGTGTTCTTTTACGTATTTCAATTGGTTGACTTTCCTTAAATACGCCATATTTCCAACGTAACCTTTTATTTCTTGCTGGTTTTGTTTTTTGATAAATACTTCCACCAAAAAAAAGATGGTAATTTGGTGTTTTTAAAATTTCTTTAACATAAGTAGCAATATAATTATTCGATATAATTGTAGAGTCGCAATCTAAAAAAAGTAAGTTGTTGTAATTGGCAAATTCTAAAAATTTATTTCTAATTTTTGCTCTTCCTATATTTTTTGATAATTCAATATACGTATATTGCTTGGCTACTAATTCATTCTGTATTTTATATTTTTCTAAAGAACAGTCGTCTATAATAATGATTTCATAAACTATTTTTTGTTTTCTAGCTTGCAATGATAAATCTTCAATGAGTTTTGTTGTATTTAAATTATAGATTGGTATACAGATTGTTAACATCGTTTTTCTTATTTTTTAGAACCAAAAACCTACGTTAAAGTACCAGTATTTTTTATTATTATCTGGTGTCAAAGCATATTTCACTTCTATTGGTCCAATAATAGAGTTAATTCCTAAACCTGCTGAAAAACCACTTTTTAAATCATCCAAAACAGAGCCTTGAGAGAAAAATTCTTTATTCACTCCTGCCGCATTTGCTGTTAGTGAAATATAACTTTTAGAGAGCAACTCGTACCGTAAAGTGGTTGCAACTTTTAAGTAAGATGCATCACTTAAATCGGCAAAATCATATCCATGAAACGAAATGAAATTATGTATGTTATTCTCATTATATCCACCTAAAGAAAAATCAAAAGTTGGGTTGCCACTACCAATAGTTAAACCAGAACTAATATCAAATTGTGTTGTAAATTTTTTAAAGAATGTATTGGTAAATATAATGTTTGCTTTTATTTGAGAAAATGGTTCGAAATCATTATTGTAATCTGAAGAGCTAAAATAAGTGTTATATTTAGCATCAAAATACCAGCCTTTTTTGGTAAAATTCTTAGCATCTCTTGTATCTAATTTAATTCCTAAAAATGCACCAAAATAATCACTTTTATCAAAGTAAAAATTTTCATTTTGATTGTTGTTTAAAATTTTAGTCGAAATGTTAAAAAATTGATGTTTAAACCCACCATTTATAGCAAATTTTTCTTTAAATTTTGTTTGAAAATAGAGTTGTGTTGCAAATTCATTATATTTTATAGGGACACTATTGGTAAAAGATACTGGTGTATTATTATCTGGTTCAATAAAAAAATTACGTTTTAAACTATTATAACGATGAGAAATTCCAAAGCGCCAATGAAAACCATTATCAATTAAATAATTTAAATTATACCGTATATTATCTCCTAAAACAAAATCGGTAGAAACAATGTCGTTATTGGTTAAAAAATGTTTTCCTGTAAAGTTTAAAAGCACTCCTGTTTTATAAACATTATCATAATGGGCGCTTAATTTTACAAAATTAGACACCTCATTCTCTTTTAAATTAAACTGAATTATACTTCCATCCTCAAACGATTTTATAGTATAGTCAATACTTCTAAAGTTTTTTGTTCCTGCTAGAGTATTTACATTTTTTATAAATTCTTTATAACTAATAGAATCTTTTTTATTTCTATTTAATTCTAATTTTGATAAAACATAATTACGAGTGTAATTTTCAATTCCTGTTATGTGTACTTTTTTTATTCTTAAATATTTATTTTTAAATTTTGCTAATTTTTTTCTAATTTTAAGTGGTTTTTTAGTCTGCTGTGAAGCTATGGCTACTAAATATTCCATCTCATAACGAGTTGCTAATTCGCCTGCACTAATAATTTCTTCCATTTTATCAAAAGATACTACCGTATAATCTTTCATATCGGGTTTAATGTGTACATCGGTTTTATCGATTTTTTCTTTTTTGTCACCATACATTTGAAAACTCACAATTTGCATGACAATTTTTGGCGCCGAATCTAAATCCTCTACTTTTTCTAATTTACCTTGTATGTCTATTCCAATTATAACATCAACGTCTTTTGTAAGCATTATATCTACCGGAAAATTGTTTGTTATGCCACCATCAACCAAATAATCACCTTCTATTTTCACTGGTTCAAATACCGATGGAAAAGCACCACTTGCTCTTATGGCTTGTGGTAAAAACCCTTTTTCTATAACTACTTGTTCCCCATTTTCAATATTGGTAGCAACACAATAAAATGGAATTGGTAATTTTTTAAAATCATTAATATCATGCACATGTTTGGTTAATTTAGCCAATTCATTAAGCATGTTTTGACCTCTAGATAAAGCTACAGGTAAACCAATGGTTCTATTTTTAATAGGTAGAGTAAGTGCGTAACGTTCTGTATTTTCTTTTTGATAAAAAGATCTATATTCTCTAGAGTTTGGATTTTGAACTAATTCATTATAATCATAAGATCTTAATATTGAATCTAATTCTTGTGCATTATATCCTGCTGCATATAATGCTCCAACCATTGCTCCAGCACTTGTGCCGCCAATATAATCAATTCGTATTCCTGCTTCTTCTAACACTTTTATAGCGCCAATATGTGCCAAGCCTTTTGCGCCTCCACCAGATAGTACCAAACCAACCTTTAAATCTTTGGTTTTTAATTTATTGCTATTTTGTGAAAAAACAAGCGAATAAGTAACTAGTGTTATAAGGAGTAGTCTCTTTTTCATTGGTTAAAATTAATTCTTTTTTAGGTTAAAATATTCTTTTATTAATTTATTTTTTCAATAGACTTGTTAGTATAAAAAGATTTGATCTTAGTTGCTTTATCGTTTCCAACTACACTTATTAAATCCTCTAAACTTGCTTTTGTTACCCTTTTTGTTGATTTAAAACGTCTTAAAAGTGTTAAAATTGTCTTCTCTCCTATTCCTTCTATTTGTGCTAATTCGGAATTAATTGCTCCTTTACTCCGCTTATTGCGATGATGTATGATTCCAAAACGATGTGCTTCGTTTCTAAGTTGCTGAATTATTTTTAACGTTTCTGATTTTTTATCTAAATATAAAGGTATGGGATCCTCTGGATAAAACAATTCTTCCAATCGTTTTGCGATACCAATAATGGCTATTTCACCTCGCAAATCTAATACGTCTAAACTTTTTAATGCCGATGATAATTGTCCTTTTCCACCATCAATAATAATAAGTTGTGGTAGAGGTTCTTTTTCATCAATTAAACGTTTATATCTTCTAAAAACTACTTCTTCCATCGAAGCAAAATCATCTGGTCCAACTACTGTTTTTATATTGTAATTACGATACTCTTTTTTACTTGGTTTGCCGTTTTTAAAAACAACACAAGCTGCTACTGGGTTTGTACCTTGAAAATTTGAATTATCAAAACACTCTATATGTCTTGGCTCATCAGGCAAGCGTAAATCCAATTTCATTTGTGCCATTATACGATTGGTATGTCGCTCTGGATCTACAATTTTTATTTGTTTGAATTGCTCTTGTCTAAAATATTTAGCATTCCGTAAAGAAAGCTCCATAATTCTTTTTTTATCACCAACTTTAGGGATAGTTACCTTTATGTTTTCGCCTAAATTTACTAAAAATGGGACATAAATTTCTTTGGTTATCGATGCAAACCGAATGCGTATTTCTATAATGGCTAATTCTAATATTTTTTTATCGGTTTCTTCTAATTTTTTTTTAATTTCGGTAGTGTGCGATTGTATGATATTCCCATTTACAATTTTAAAAAAATTAATATATGCAAAACGTTCGTCCGATAAAATGGTAAAAACATCTACATTGGTAATATTTGGATTGACAATAGTAGATTTGGATTGGTAATTAGCCAACAAATCTATTTTTTCTTTGATTTTTTGTGCCTCTTCAAATTCCATATTATCAGAAAAGTGCAACATTAATTCTTTGAATTTTTGTAAAGAGGAAGAAAAACTACCTTTAATAATATTTCGTATGGCTTTAATATCTTCATTATAGTCATTCAAGGTTTGTAAACCTTCACAAGCGCCTTTACAATTTTTAATATGGTATTCTAAACATATTTTATATTTGTTGTTCGTAATATTGGCTGGTGATAATTTAAAATTGCAAGTCCGTAATGGATATAGCTCTTTAATTAGAGATAAAATAGCTCTTGCTGTTCTTACAGAGGTATATGGTCCAAAATATTCCGAACCGTCTTTTATAACACGTCTTGTTAAAAAGATTCGAGGAAATTCTTCTTTTTTAATACAAATAAATGGATACGATTTATCATCCTTCATTAAAATATTATACCTAGGTTGGTATTTTTTAATCAAATTATTTTCTAATAAAAGTGCATCGGTTTCTGTCTCTACCACAATGTGTTTAATAGAATCTATTTTTTTAACCAGAATGTTGGTTTTACCTTGCTCGTGATTTTTAGTAAAATACGATTTTACTCTTTTTTGTAAACTTTTTGCTTTACCAACATATAAAATTCGGTCTTCCTTATCAAAAAATTGATAAACTCCAGGTGAATTTGGAAGCGTTTTTAATTGTATTTCTAGACTTGTTTTTAGCACAAAAAATAAAGATGAAAAACAAAGATAATTCAAATAATTAGATTGAAACCAAAGTTCGCCTTAGAATACATAAGTTAAACTTTTCTAAAAATTGACATTTTATAATGCTATTCCAAATAATGGCATTATTTTAGTGATTGAAAAGGAAACATGAATGCATAAAATTATAGAAATTATGAAACGAAATTATAAAATAATCATCCCAATATTACTACTCTTAAGTTTTTTAGGTTACAAAAGCTTTGCTCAAAATGATGTAGAAAAAGATAAAATATTAGAAGCTTTAATTAGAGATGCTCTAACACACGCACATTACAATCCTATAAAAATTGATGACGCTTTTTCAATACGTGTTTTTGATGATTTTATAAACAATTTAGACCCTACAAAACGATTTTTTCTTAAAAAAGACATTCGTGATTTTTCAAAATATAAAAAGAATATAGATAATCAAATTAATGAAGGTAATATCGATTTTTATCATGTAGTAATAAATAAATTTATAGAACGTAATAAAGAAACTAAGGCTTATTATAAAGATTTACTTAAAGAACCATTTGATTTTAATTTAGATGAAAAAATAAATTTAGATTATGACATGGTAGTGTTTCCAAAAAGTAGAAAAATAAGATTAGAAAATTGGAAAAAACAATTAAAATTAAATACACTTGGTTATTTATATGATAAGATAGAAACCGAAAATGATATTAAAAAAGACAGTGCGTCTTATGTTGTAAAGTCTTTTGCAGTTTTAGAAAAAGAATCTAGAAAAAAAGTACAAGAAACAATGCGTGATTATTATATTAGAATGAACGAGCTAGAAGATGAAGATTGGTTCTCTATGTATGTAAATACAATAACTGCTGTTTTTGATCCTCATACTACTTATTTTTCAGAAAAAGTAAAAAAGAAATTTGACATTAGCATGTCTGGTAAATTAGAAGGTATTGGTGCTCGTTTACAAAAAAAAGGCGATTATACTAAAATAACCGATTTAATTTCGGGTGGTCCAGCGTGGCGTGCAGGCGAATTGGAAGTTGGTGATATTATCTTAAAAGTGGCACAAGGCGATAAAGAACCTGTTGATATTGTAGGTATGCGAATTGATGATGCTATTGAATTAATTAAAGGAAAAAAAGGATCCGAAGTAAGACTTACCTTAAAAAAATTAGACAGTAAAATTGAAGTTATCTCCATCATTAGAGATATTGTTGAATTGGAAGAAACTTTTGCAAAATCTACCACAGTTGAATTTGATAATAAAAAATTCGGATTAATAAAATTACCTGGTTTTTACATTGACTTTAGTAAAAAAAATAGTAGAAATTCTGCAACCGATATGGAAAAAGAAATTGAAGCTCTCAAAAAAGAAAATATTGAAGGCTTATTAATTGACTTACGTAATAATGGTGGTGGTTCTTTAAAAACAGCTATTGAAATAGCTGGGTTGTTTATAAAAGATGGTCCTATTGTACAAGTAAAGTATAAAGGCGAAAAACCAAGGGTTGATAAAGATAGAGATAAAAAAATACAATGGAATGGACCTTTAGTCATTTTGGTTAATGAGTTATCTGCCTCGGCTTCTGAGATTTTTGCCGCAGCAATGCAAGATTATAATAGAGCTGTAATTATTGGTAGTAAACAGACTTTTGGTAAAGGAACCGTGCAAAATGTACTAGATTTAAATAGGTTTAAAAAATACACTTCAGATTTAGGTGCATTAAAAATGACCGTGCAAAAATTTTACAGAATTAATGGTGGATCTACACAATTAAAAGGTGTATCTTCAGATATAGCTGTGCCAGACCGTTACACCTATATGAAACTTGGTGAACGCGATGAAGAAAACCCACTTGCTTGGGATCAAATAGAACCTGTAGATTATACCGCTTTAAATTTCTACACTAACATAAATGAAGTAATTGACAATGCCAAAATTCGTGTAAACGAAAATCCACAATTTCAATTAATTAATGAAAACGCCAAATGGCTTAAAAAAAATCAAGATGATAAAATAGTTTTCTTAAATTTTGAAGCTTATAAAAAAGATATAAAAGACCATCTTAAAGAAAGTGAAAAGTTTGATAGTCTTAAAAAATATAAAAATGAATTGCGTTTTAATTCTCCTTTATACGAAATTCCATTAATGGAAAAAGATTCCATATTGGCTAGTAAAAGAAAAGTGTGGCATAAAAACCTAAGTAAAGATATTTATATTGAAGAAGCTTTACGAGTCTTATCTGAATTGAAAATAAATACAAATAGCGTAGCTATAAAAGGGTAGAATTTAATTAAATACCTGCATTTTTAATAATTTGTTTTTGGTTAATGAAAAAATTGCTTGCTCTTATGATAAATAAACCTTAAACATAGCAAACCTGTATTGGATAATTTTGGTTTACGTTAATATAAACGATTGTTTCAATGTCGTTTTATATAATTTAAGACGAAGTTAGTCTAAATAATTAACAGAGTTGAGTTTTTTATACTATTGAGTAATGATAACTTTTTAAGGAATTATAAATAAAATCTCAGGTTTACTCATTTTTAGTACCTTTGCAAAAGCAATCAATTACAAGAATAAAAAAACATATGAAAGCATACATATTTCCAGGTCAAGGAGCACAATTTACAGGAATGGGCTTAGACCTTTATGAAAATTATCCATTAGCGCAAGAATTATTCGAAAAAGCAAATGCTATTTTGGGTTTTTCCATAACCGATATTATGTTTGAAGGTACTGCCGAACAATTGAAAGAAACCAAAGTAACCCAACCAGCTATTTTTTTACATTCGGTAATTATGGCAAAAATATTGGGTGATACTTTTAAACCAAAAATGGTTGCAGGACATTCATTAGGTGAATTTTCTGCCTTAGTAGCCAATAATGTTTTGTCTTTTGAAGATGGTTTAAAATTAGTATCTCAACGAGCAATGGCTATGCAAAAAGCATGTGAAATTAAACCTTCTACTATGGCAGCAATACTAAGTTTAGAAGATAAAATTGTGGAAGATGTTTGTGCCAACATTGATGGTATTGTCGTACCTGCAAATTATAATTGCCCAGGACAATTAGTTATTTCTGGTGATATTGAAGCAATAAACAAAGCATGCGAAGTATTAACTGAAAAAGGTGCAAGACGTGCTTTAATTTTACCTGTTGGAGGCGCGTTTCATTCACCATTAATGGAACCTGCAAGAGAAGAATTGGCAGCAGCGATAGAAAACACCATTTTTAACGAACCAACTTGTCCTATTTATCAAAATGTACCTGCAAAAGCAGTCAATACAGCTAGTGGAATTAAAGAAAATTTAGTTGCGCAACTTACAGCTCCTGTAAAATGGACACAAACCATACAAGAAATGATTAAAGATGGCGGAACCGAATTTACCGAAGTTGGACCTGGTAAAGTATTACAAGGTCTAATGCGTAAAATAGATAGAAGCGTAACCGCAAATGGTGCGATTTTAGAAATAAAAGAGTAATTAATTATTCCAACTATGCATATAGGCGAAATTCAAACAAGTATCAAAAATCACATTGCAACGTTTACATTTTCACATCCTGCAAGTAATTCGTTTCCAACACATTTATTAGATAGATTGGTTGAAAACATCCATAGAATAAGTGATGACGATACGGTACGCGTTATTGTATTACAAAGCGAAGGAGAAAAAGCCTTTTGTGCTGGTGCTTCTTTTGACGAATTAATGGCTATTACTTCTTTGTTGGAAGGTAAAAAATTCTTTGCTGGGTTTGCAAACCTTATTAATGCCATGCGAACGTGTAAAAAATTAATCATTGGTCGCGTTCATGGCAAAGCAGTTGGCGGTGGCGTTGGTATTATTGCCGCTTGCGATTATGTTTTTGCAATCGAAAAAGCAGACATTAAATTATCCGAACTAAGTATTGGCATTGGTCCTTTTGTTATTGCTCCTGTAGTGGAACGTAAAATTGGCTTATCCGCTTTTAGCGAACTTACCATAGACGCTACACATTGGCAAACTGCCTATTGGGCAAAAGACAAAGGTTTATATACAAAAGTGTTTGAAAAAACACGAGAAATGGACGAATCTATACAAATACTAGCTTCTAAATTAGCTACTTATAATACAGAAGCTTTACAAGAAATGAAAAAAGTTTTTTGGAAAAACACCAGTCATTGGAATGATTTATTAGCCGAAAGAGCATTAATTAGCGGTACATTAGTCTTATCTGACTTTACAAAAAAAGCACTTAAAAAATTTAAAAAATAATGGTACAACTAATACTTCCTTTTTTACAAGTTGATGTCAATGAAAAACTTAAAAATGCGCCTGATGGAGATTATCAAATAGGTATTATTATTGGTACTTACTTACCTTTTGCTGTTTTAGCAGGTATTGTTTGGTTTATGTACTGGAGAGCAAAAAATCGTAAAGATTTAGAAGATTAATTTTTTAATTTAGGATTATTTTGATGCCTATCATGATCTCTATTAGTCCGGATTTCTAATTTTTTATCAAACGCCTCTTGTAAATTAACACCTGTTTGGTTTGCTAAACATAAAACGACAAATAAAACATCGGCAAGTTCTTCCCCTAAATCTTTATTTTTATCGCTTTCTTTTTCACTTTGCTCGCCATATCTACGGGAAATAATACGGGCAACTTCACCAACTTCTTCGGTTAATTGTGCCATATTGGTTAATTCATTAAAATATCTAACTCCGTGATTTTTAATCCAATTATCTACTACTAACTGTGCGTTTTTAATATCCATTTTTCTATTTTTAAGTAATTCAAAAATACAAATAAATTTTGCTTAAATTTGTAACTTCACATTTTTTAGATACGCGTGTAATTTATGAAAATACATTTGCTTAATAAAGTCATTTCTTGGTTTCTTAAAAAAAGAAAACACCAAATAGAACTTTTTTTAAAATACCCATTTGATGTACAACACGAATTATTGTTGCGTTTAACCTATATTTCAAGAAATACAGAACTTGGTAAGGAATTCGATTTTCAAAATATTACTAATTATAGTTCGTTTTGCGAAAGAGTACCTATTAGAACTTACGAGAGTATCGAGCATTTAATTGAGCGTGGTCGAAAAGGAGAACAAAACATCTTTTGGCCAACAAAAATTAAATGGTTTGCAAAATCCTCTGGTACAACCAATTCTAAAAGTAAATTCATTCCTGTAAGTGATGAAGCATTAGAAAATTGCCATTATAAAGCAGTTAAAGATATGCTTTGTTTGTATGTGAATAATAATGAAGAAACTAAAATGTTTTCGGGTAAAAATTTACGCTTAGGCGGAAGTAGTGCCGTTTACGAAGATAATGATACTTATTTTGGCGATTTATCTGCCATCATCATTGAAAACTTACCACTTTGGGCGGATTATAGTTCGGCGCCAAAACAAAAAGTAGCCTTAATGGGCGATTGGGAAACAAAAATGGACATCATTGTAGCCGAAACCATACATAAAGACATTACCAATTTAGCAGGTGTTCCATCTTGGATGTTGGTTTTATTACATAAGGTTTTAGAAGTTACAGGAAAAGATAATATATTAGAAGTTTGGCCAAACTTAGAGGTTTATTTTCACGGTGGCGTAAATTTTAATCCGTATCGTGAGCAATACAAAAAACTCATTCCAAAAGCCGATTTTAAATATTACGAAACGTACAATGCTAGTGAAGGTTTTTTTGCAATTCAAGATAGAAATAATTCCGATGAATTATTATTAATGTTAGATTATGGTATTTTTTATGAGTTTATACCAATGACAAATTATGATGGTGAAAACTCTACCGCAATTGCTTTAAAAGAAGTGAAATTAGGTGTAAATTATGCTTTGGTAATTACAACTAATGCTGGTTTATGGCGCTATTTAATTGGCGATACTATTAAATTTACTTCACTAGATCCTTACCGAATCAAAATTACTGGAAGAACCAAACATTTTATCAACGCCTTTGGGGAAGAACTTATTATTGAAAATGCCGAAACTGCTTTAAAACAAGCTTGTGAAAAAACCAATGCCGAAATTTTAGATTATACAGCGGCGCCAATATTTATGAAAGATAATGCCAAAGGCGCACATGAATGGATGATTGAATTCTCTAAAGAACCTGAAAATATGGCCATTTTTACAGAAATTTTAGACAATGGTTTAAAAGCTATCAACTCGGATTATGAAGCAAAACGATTTTTGAACTTAACACTTGATATGCCAACAGTTCGTAAAGCAAAAAAAGGTTTATTCTACGAATGGCTTAAAATAAATAAGAAATTAGGCGGGCAACATAAAGTGCCTAGACTTTGTAATACCCGTAAAATAATGGAAGAATTAAAAGCTTTATAATTACCTGTTATTTTTAATTATCAACAGCCTTTATTTTATAGATTCTATGACAAGCAACACATGTATTCAATAAGATATTTAATTGCTTAAGTAATTAAGATATAAAGGTATTTTATTATTGGTGATTAAAAAAATTATT
>CAZOQL010000023.1:0-23466 GCA_964582005.1 uncultured Flavobacteriaceae bacterium
ATATTGTGAAAAAGAAACAATTTATTTGACTTGTTTTATGGTTAAATTGGTATAAATAGTGTTTACAATTTTAAAACTTAAACGAAAATGCGCTAAAACACCTAGTTTGCAACTTCTTTACGAACAATAAATAGCTAGATTTTAACTACTCTACCTTTAGATAAGATACAATATGTAAAGAAACTTCATCCCAAGTTTTTGAAATACCATCATCACCTTTATGTAAATCACCACATATTTTATTTAATGCAATAATTGCAAGTTGTGTTTGCCAGTTATTCAAATTTAAAGTAGCGTTTATTTCAACTAACTGACCACTAATAACATAGGTCATTGGCACTTTAAAATTAATACCATTCATTTTTAAATCAATACTACCTTTTCCGTCTCCAGCTATATTAATTTTTCCAGTTAAAGTCTCGGTATCTTTCATAGTTCCAAAAAAATGTTGCACAATTTTCGCATCTCTATCCGCATTTTTAGTGTCAATACTATTAACAGGAACAGAAAATTCTAAACCATTTAAAACTTCGGTAGTATTATTAGATACTTTACTGTTTGTAACAGTTGCCTCTTTAAAAATACCCTTTACAGGTAGTTTTTTAGTAGTTTTATATGCTGTCCAATTAATGGTAGTAGTCTTTGTTTCTAAACTATATACTGCTTTTGATACAGGTTTTATATTTTTTTTACAAGAAAAGGTAATGAGACTTATACTTATGGTAAGAGCGATAAATAATAATTTGTGTTTCATAATTTATACTATTTTTTGGTTTGTATATTTTTCAACTAAGTTAATATATTTTGCTTTGGCTTCTTTAGCAGTAACATGGCTAAATTGAAATAATGCATTCAACTTAAAACCATTTCTAAGTTCACTAGATCCCGATGGCATATGTAGCTGTCCGTTATTGGTGGCAATTTTATAATAAGCATAAAAATGCAACATAACATCGGCAGGTAATACTTTGGTCATATCCGAAGCAATTCCGTATGCTTTATCAAACCTTTCATCTAAGTCATTCATTTTGAAGATATCCTTATTATTACAACATTTAAATTATACTTTTTCAGCAATAACAGTTTCGCCACCTTTAGAAATTTGATCTAAATGTACCATTATTTTCATGTCCAAAGGTAGAAAAATATCTACTCTTGAACCAAATTTTATAAAACCAGCATCGGTACCTTGAACAATAGTGGTGTCTTTTTTTGCATAGTTTACAATTCGCCTAGCAACAGCCCCTGCAATTTGTCTATATAAAATTTCACCAACGGTTTCATTTGCAACAACAATAGTGGTTCTTTCATTTTCGGTTGAAGATTTTGGATGCCACGCAACTAAATATTTGCCAGGATGATATTTACTAAAATTAACTTTACCACTTATTGGGTATCTAGTAACATGAACATTTAAAGGCGACATAAAAATTGATATTTGCCTACGTTTATCCTTAAAATATTCACTTTCTATAACTTCTTCAATAACAACAATTTTACCATCAACTGGTGCAATTATTTGATTGGCATTTAAGACAGTAACTCTCTTAGGGTTTCTGAAAAATTGAAGTACCAATCCAAGTAAAATTAAGATACTTATCATCAGTAATTTATTTATCCAAAATATGGAAATGTATGTATCAACCAATACAATAGCAATAGCACTAATAGCAAGTGAAATTAAAATAATTTTATAACCTTCTTTATGAAACATGTATAAGTAAATTTAGGTATTTGGTTAGGTATAAAAATGCATAAATAAATGGAGCAACAAATAAAACACTATCCAAGCGGTCTAAAAAACCACCATGTCCAGGTATTAAATGACTACTGTCTTTTATGCCAGATTGTCTTTTAAAAAGGGATTCTACTAAATCTCCAATAACTCCAAATACACTTATAATTAAAGCTAAAATTAGCCAAAAAACAAGACTTGTATTTGTAAAATAAACCGATAGAATAGAAGCTGCTATTAAAGTAAAAAAAACGCTGCCTAAAAAACCTTCTATTGTTTTTTTTGGTGAAATACGTTCAAAAAGTTTGTGTTTTCCAAATTGTCTTCCAACTAAATAGGCAAAGGTATCGCTAGTCCAAATTAGTATAAAAACACCTACTATTAATTTGTTATCAAATGAAGTATTAAAATAAGGTATTTTGAGTAAAAGTGTAAATGGAATTACTATATATAAAATAGTCAAGGCAATATTTCCTAGATATTTTAATGGATTCTGTTTTTGAGAAAATAATGCCACAATAAACGAACTAAAGAGAAGCAATATACTAATAATTAAAATTAGTTCATTTATATAGAAAAAATGATTTTCTGGGTAAGGATTTGTAGTAGTTATATAAGTAGAATATACGGATAGAACACCTATTATATAGGGAATCATACTTTTTAGTTGCATCATTTTAGTAAATTCATAAATGCAAAAAAGCATAAATACAGTAAACAAAGTAAAAAAAGTAAAGGTGTTAAATGTAGCAGCAAAAACTACTAAAAAAACATATATAATTCCAAAAATAAGACGTTTAGTAAAGTTACTCATAAGTTACAAATCTTCTAATAAAAGCAAATATAAGTTTTTAGAATTGTTATTACCATAATCCATAAAATCTTCTGTTTTTTTATTGGGGTCATAAGATTTTGTAGCGCTGATATTTGAAGGTATTATTTTTTTGTATTTATTCTTAATACTCATCAAAGCATCATTACTATTGCGGAGTAATTGACTTGTTTTTGCAAATACAATAAAATGTACAGGTAAATCTTTTAACGTAATATCTCTAAGTTGATTTGAAGAGAATAAAATACTACCATCTTTTGCAATTAAATGCTCGCAAGTAGTAAAAAAAGGTGTTTTGTACTTTTGCGTAGTTATACTATTAGAATTTGCGTTTAAAAGCATTTTTTGTAAATCGGTATTAAAACACATCGCTTCTTCCCAAGCATTTTCTTTTAAAATATTTTTTAAATTCTCCGTAACTTCTCCTTGATGCGTACAGTATAAAAATTTACCTTTTTTTTCGGTAAAATAATGCACAAAACTTTCGTCAAGAGGTAGATTTATTTTTTCCTTTTTAGGAAAATCCTCTAAAGGAGCGTTTTTTGAGATTGAAAAGATGTTTTTAAAGAAACTCATATCATACAAATAATCAAACAAAGGTACAAAATTCTAACAAAAGAATGTGTTTGTAATTTAAAAGTAAAACAATACTATAATTAGATTTATTTATTCCTCTTCGGTTTGCTTATCTTTTTTCGATTTTATTTTTTGTTCGGCTAATTCTTTCTTTTTTGAATTACTAATGGCAATAGGAGATTTTACAAAAGGTCTTTCACCAAATATTTTAATTAAATCATCTCCAAAAATGACTTCTTTTTCTAAAAGTAATTCGGCTAATTCCGTTAATTTGGTTTTGTGTTTTGTAATTACTTCAATAGCTCTTTTGTATTGTGTTTCTATTAAATTTGATATTTCTTCATCAATAGTTTGCGCCGTTTTTTCACTATATGGGTTTGTGAAACCACTTTGTCCAGAAGGATCATAATAACTTATATTACCTATTTTATCACTCAAGCCATAAACCATAACCATAGCTCTTGCTTGTTTGGTAACCTTTTCTAAATCACTCAATGCGCCTGTAGTTATTACATTAAAAATAACTTTTTCGGCAGCTCTTCCACCAAGTGTAGCACACATTTCGTCTAGCATTTGTTGTTTTTCAACCAACATTCTCTCTTCTGGTAAATACCAAGCTGCTCCTAAAGACTGTCCTCTAGGTACAATAGTTACTTTTACCAAAGGCGATGCGTGTTCTAACATCCAGCTTACGGTTGCATGACCAGCTTCGTGATAAGCAACAGTAGTTTTTTCTTTAACGGTAATTAATTTATTTTTCTTTTCTAAACCACCAACAATTCTATCCGTAGCGTCTAAAAAATCTTGATGTTGTACCGTTTTTTTATTCTGTCTTGCAGCCATTAAAGCAGCTTCATTACACAAGTTTGCAATATCGGCGCCAGAAAAACCAGGTGTTTGTTTTGATAAGAATTCTAAATTTACATTTTCATCTAATTTAAGAGGTTTTATATGTACTTGAAAAATTTCTTTACGTTCATTCAAATCGGGTAAATCAACATAAATTTGGCGATCAAAACGACCCGCACGCATTAATGCTTTATCCAAAACATCGGCTCTATTGGTAGCAGCAATTACAATTACGTTGGTATCTGTACCAAAACCATCCATTTCGGTTAATAATTGATTCAAGGTGTTTTCTCTTTCATCATTTCCGCCAGTCATATTATTTTTTCCACGAGCTCTACCAATAGCATCTATTTCATCAATAAAAATAATACTTGGTGATTTTTGAGCTGCTTTTTTGAATAAATCACGTACTCTTGAAGCACCAACACCAACAAACATTTCTACAAAATCAGATCCTGATAATGAGAAAAAAGGCACTTGAGCTTCACCAGCCACAGCTTTTGCTAGTAAGGTTTTGCCAGTTCCTGGAGGACCAACTAATAAAGCTCCTTTGGGTATTTTACCACCTAATTTGGTGTATTTTTCAGGGTTTTTTAAGAAATCTACAATTTCTTGCACTTCTTCTTTAGCGCCTTGTAAACCAGCAACATCTTTAAAGGATATATTGGTTTGGTTATCTTTATCAAATAATTTGGCTTTTGATTTTCCTATAGAAAATATTTGACCAGGTCCGCCACCAGCACCGCCAGAACCACCAGACATTTTTCGCATAAAAAACACCCAAACACCAATTAAAATTATAAATGGTAAAAAACCGATTAACATATCTCCAAATGAATCTGTAGAGATATCTTTATCGATAATAAAGTCTAGATCTTTTTCATTTTTAATTCTGTCTAAATCAATTTCAAAATTTTGTAAATCTCCAAAAACAATTTTAAAACTTGCCACTTCTCCTAACGGAATAATACTCTTTTTAGGTAAAAAATCTTTATATTCTTCCTTATTTTTAGCCTCTTCTTTTAAAAATACTTCTGCAATATTTCTATTGATAATCAATTTTATTTTTTGAATATCATTTTTTGGAAGAATGTTTTTAAATTCAGTATAACTTACCTTCTTTTTTTTATCTAAGTCTTTATTTAATAAAGTATAAATTAAAAAAAATGCTATTATCAATCCGTAAACCCAATAAAAATTGAATTTGAATTGTTTTTGATCTTTATCCGTTACTTTATTGTTTTTAGGCTTATTTACTTGTTTGCTCATCTGCTTTTTACTTTATTATTAGTAAACACTTTTTATACTTGTAATTTTTGCGTCACCCCAAAGTGATTCTAAATCATAAAATTCGCGTATGTTTTTTTGAAAAATATGAACTACCACATTAACATAATCCATCAATACCCATTCTGAATTTCCTTCGCCTTCTACATGCCAAGGCTTTTCTTGACAATTTTTCCCTACTATTTTTTGAACAGAACCAGAAATGGCACTTACTTGCGTGTTTGAGTTACCATCACAAATTATGAAATAATCACAAACGGTATTTTCAATTTCTCGTAAATCAAGAATTGTTATATTTTCTCCTTTTACCTCTTCAATTCCTTTAATTATGGTAGTAATTAATAAATCGGTATTTCCTGTTTTTTTTGTCATGAAGATTTTAATATTAATTGCAAAAGTATTAATTTTATGCTTTATATTCTTATGAAAATACGCAAACTTAGTGCCATTACATCTACAAACGATTATTTAAAAGAATTAGCCTCTAAAACAGCCCTTTTAAATTATACCATTGTAGTTACAGATTTTCAAACAAAAGGAAAAGGTCAGCTATATAATTCGTGGCATTCTGAAGCTGGTAAGAACCTCTTATTTAGTGTTTTAATTAGATTTGAGTTTGTAAAAATAAAAAGCCAAACCTTTCTGAATTTTGCCATTTCAAATGCAATATTTGAGGTGTTAGATAGCTATTTACCTTTCATTAAAATAAAATGGCCAAACGACATTATGTCACATAAAAATAAAATTTGTGGCATCTTAATTGAAAATGTGGTAAAAAATGACATAATTAAACATAGTATTGTAGGCATTGGTTTAAATATAAACCAAATTATTTTTCCAAAAGAGCTAAAAAATGTAACTTCACTAAAAATAGAATTACTTAAATCTTTTGATAGAGATACCTTATTAGAAAAAATAATTAAGGCAATTAAAAAACAAGTAGTATTATTTGAAAATAAACAATTTGATGAGCTAAAGTCAAGTTACATTAAAAACTTATATAAAGTAAATAAACCAGCAATGTTTAAACGAAGTAATAATACTATTTTTTTAGGGAAAATAATAAATATCACCAATACGGGTAAACTTATAATTGAATTGGATACTGGAAAATTAGAAGAGTTTTCGGTAAAAGAAATTACATTTTTACATTGAAAAAGCCCTTCTTTTAAAAGAAAGGCTTAGTCATATTTCAATAGATAAAAATTATCCTTTTTTCTTATTTTTAAATTGTTCAAATTTAGTTTCTTCTACTTTTTTTGGCCAAGTATTATTTGATTTATCTACATCGGCAGTAAGTTCTTCAGGGTCAATTTGTATGCTAACTACTTTTTTATCGGTTGCATATAATTTTTTTATTTCTTTATCATTGTACCTCCAAATTTGTGCTGGATAATATTTACGCTCTTTTGTACCATCTTCAAAAATATAATCTACAATAATAGGCATTGGCATGCCACCTGGTTTTTCAAAAGTAACTTCATAAAAGTTGGTAGTGTTTTTAAGTGTTTTTCTTTCAGCTTCGGTAAAGTTTTTTTCTAAGAAATCTTTTAAAACTTTAATGTCCTTTGATGGATTTTTTATAGCTGCCATGTCGGCTGTGTAATCATCGCTTTCGGTATTTACTAAAAACATAACAGGTCCAAAATCGGATGCTTTCATGCCATATGCTTTAGCCATTTTCTTTGCTCTAGTGGTTGGTTTTGTAGTAACTACGTATGATTTAACCTCTTTAATTCCAATATCAACATAATCGGTAGAGTAGAACCAGCCTCTCCAAAACCAATCTAAGTCTACTGCCGAAGCATCTTCCATAGTTCTAAAAAAATCTGCTGGAGTTGGATGTTTAAATTTCCATCTTTTGGCATAGGTACTAAAGGCTTTGTCAAATAATTCGTGTCCCATTATTACTTCACGTAATATATATAAACCAGCTGCTGGTTTTGCATAAGCATTCATGCCAAAACTATATACATTGTTAGATTGGCTCATAATAGGAGCAAGTTTATCTTGTGGTCCATCCATATAAGTAATCATGTTTTTTGGAAAAGCTCGCGATGGAAAGCCTTTTTCAAATTCTTGTTCTGCTAATAATTGTGTAAAGGTATTTAAGCCTTCGTCCATCCAAGTCCATTGTCTTTCGTCAGAATTTATAATCATTGGAAACCAATTGTGCCCAACTTCATGAATAATAACGCCAATCATTCCATTTCTTGTTCTAGTTGAATACGTTCCATCAGCTCTTGGTCTACCATAATTCCAGCAAATCATTGGGTACTCCATACCTTGTCGTTTTGCGTGTACTGATATTGCTTTGTGGTAAGGATAATCAAATAAGGCTTTAGAATAAGTTTTTAAAGTACTTACAATTACTTTAGTAGAAAACTCCTCCCATAATGGATTTCCTTCTTTTGGATACATAGATATTGCCATTACTGTTTTACCTCCAATATTCACAGCTTGCCCATCTAAGATAAATTTTCTAGACGATGCAAACGCAAAATCTCTTACATTTTCTGCTCTAAATTTCCAAGTTTTGGTTTTGGTAGAAAAATGTTTCTCTGCTTCTTCTACTTCTTTTTGAGTAACAATAATTACAGGTTTATCAAAAGATTTGGTTGCTTTTTTATAACGTTTCCATTGTGCTTTACTTAGCATATCTTTTCGGTTCAATAAATGACCTGTTCCGTCTAATATATGATCGGCTGGTGTTGTAATGGTTACGTCATAATCTCCAAATTCTAAGGCAAATTCACCTCTTCCCCAAAATTGGTGATTTTGCCAACCTTCAACATTATTATACACTGCTAATCTTGGGAAAAATTGAGCAATAACATAGGCGTTATTTCCGTCTTTTTTAAAGTGTTCAAAGCCAGATCTTGATCTAGATATAGTATGATCTACAATGTTATACCACCATTTTATACTAAATACAACCGAAGTATTTGGAGCTAAAGGTGTTGCTAAATCAATACGCATCATAGTATGATTTATAACATAATCCATAGCATTACCATTGGCATCTTTAACGTAATCTAATTTAAAACCACCATCAAAAGGTTTCCCTAAAAATTTTTGTACAAATTGCTTTGGTCTATATAAAACGCTAGGCCCGCCAGCTTTAATATCTGGAACTTTAGAATCTGCTGAACGTACATTTTGGTCTAATTGTACCCAAAGATACTCTAAAGTATCGGGTGAATTATTATGATAAGTTATTGTTTCAACGCCATAAATTTTTTGGTTTACATCATCTAAAGTGATATCCATTTTATAGTCTACTTTTTGTTGAAAATAATCTTTTCCAGGAGCACCAGAAGCTGTATGAAAAGTATTTGGCGTTGCCAATTGGTCTTTTAATTGTCTGAATTTATTGATATTGTAATGCCCTTGTTTTTTTTCTTCCGTTTCTTTTTTATCATTTTGAGAAAAAGAAGGTAGAGAAATTAGTAAAGCAAATAATAGAATACATAATTTACGCATAATTATAGATATATAAGTTAAGTTTCAAAAATAAGGTTTTAAATGTATAATTAAAGAAAATTTATGAATTTTAACAAGATTTTAAGATGATAAGGAGGTAAGTTAGTAATAAAATTTAATAATCAATGTTTTTTAAATAATCGCCATTTTTTAAAAAAAAAGTTTTTTTCTCTTCATCTATCGTAAGTTTGATGATATTTAATTGATCCTCAAAAGTGTTTAGTAAAATACGATTGGTTACTTTTATATGTTGAATGGAAGTAATAGAATCAATTTCTAAATAAAAATAAACGATATCTTTTTCATATTCTTTACCAAGATATTTAATTATTCTTTCCTTATTATTTATTTGAATTTTAAATTTTTCTAAGAGATAATCTCTCAATAAAGAATCTGCTTTTTCAACTTCTATTTTGGTAGCTAATTCAAGAATTAACTTATTTTTTTTATTAACCACGTTTTCTATATCATCAATAAAACAACGCATGGTAATTTGTACCGATTGATTTTTTGTAGTAAATTTAATTTTAGTTAAACTCAAGTGATATTTATGTAAGGTAAATCCAAACAATAGAATAAGTACAATAAATAAACTGATTTTTTTCATAATGTATAAGTAAAAACACAAAAAGCGTACCATTATTTGGTAAGTAATTTTTTTAATAAAATTGCCATTCCTCTAGTGGCAGATTCTGTAAAGATAGTTAAATTTGTATAATCACTTTTTGCAATAGCAGGCTTAGGGTCTATAAAATAAATAGGTGTATTATGCATTACATAATTAACTAAATTTGCTGCTGGATAAACTTGCATAGATGTACCTATAATAATTAGAAGATCGGTTTCCGAAACAATATCAATGGCTTTGTCTAACATTGGTACCGCTTCGCCAAACCAAACGATATGCGGTCTTAGCTGCGAATTTTCTTTGCACTTATCCTCAATATTGATATCAGTTTTACATTCGTAAACTAAATTAGGATTATAAGTACTTCTCGATTTTAATAATTCGCCATGTAAATGCAATACGTTTTTACTACCAGCACGTTCGTGTAAATCATCTACATTTTGGGTAATTATTCGAACTTTATATTCTTTCTCTAAGCGCACCAAATCAAAATGGGCAGTATTTGGACGTACGCTTAATAATTGCCTCCTACGTTGGTTGTAAAATTCTAAAACCAATGCAGGGTTTTTTTGAAAACCCTCTGGTGTTGCAACTTCCATAATATCGTGCCCTTCCCATAAACCATCTGCATCTCTAAATGTTTTTATGCCGCTTTCCGCGGAAATTCCTGCGCCAGTTAAAATAGTAATTTTTTTCATCGCAATACTTATTGTACAAAGATAAGTATAAGGAATGTGAATTCATTCAAAATTTTTATATTTGTATTATGAAAAAATACATACTATTTTTAGGTCTTATTTTAGGGAGTTGTTCTGTTAAAAAAGGAAAGGTGCATACTCAAGAAACAGATATTTTTACAAGGTATGAAAACATAAAAATTTATGAGCAAACAAAGATAAATCAACTTGGTCCTTGTGAACCGAGTATATTTATTAATCCGACAAACACCAATAATATAGTTGCTGGTTCTGTATTAGATTTTGTTCATTACTCTTTTGATGGCGGAAAAACTTGGGTAACAAATTCACTAACTTCTAAACTAGGAGTTTATGGTGACCCTTGTATTACGGCTGATTCTAATGGTAATTTTTATTATTTTCACTTATCAAACCCCGATAAAACTGGTTGGGGAAGTTCGCGATTTTTAGATAGAATGGTAGCACATAAATCTATAGATGGTGGAATTACTTGGAATGATGGTGTTGGTTTAGGAAAAAACAAACAACCAAAACAACAAGATAAAGAATGGGCAGTTACAAATCCGTTTAACCATGAAATATATGTAACTTGGACAGAGTTTGATAAATATGGGAGTAAAGATAAGGCGCATAAATCTAGAATAGTATTTTCAAAATCGGTCGATCAAGGCGCAACTTGGAGTGTAGCGAAATCACTAAGTGAAATAGAAGGAAACGCCATAGATAATAGTAAAACTGTAGAAGGTGCAGTACCTGCCGTTGGTGTTAAAGGTGAAATATATGTTGCTTGGAGTTTAAATGAAAAAATATATTTTGATAGGAGTGAAGATGGTGGAAATACATGGTTAGATAATGACATAACAGCAAGTAAGCAACCAAAAGGTTGGGACTTTAATGTGCCAGGTTTCTCGCGTGTTAACGGAATGCCAGTTACTTGTGTTGATTTAAGTAACAGTAAGGACCGTGGTGCTATTTATATCAATTATTCGGATCAAAGAAATGGTATAGAGGATACCGATGTTTTTATCGTAAAATCAATAGATAAAGGAACTACATGGTCAAAACCATTGCGTGTAAATTTAGATAAAACAAAAACCCATCAGTTTTTTACTTGGATGAGTGTTGATCCTAAAACGGGTTATATTTATATCGTTTTTTACGACAGAAGTAAATATACCGATACACAAACAGATGTTGTTTTGGCAGTTTCTAAAAATGGCGGAAAAAGTTTTACCAATACTATAATTTCTGAAAAACCATTTATACCAAATCCGAAAGTATTTTTTGGGGATTATAATAATATTAGTGCTATAAATGGTGTTGTTAGACCAATTTGGACAGCCTACTTTGATAATAAATTAAGTGTTTGGACTTGCTTAATTAACGAAAAGTAAACATTATAATAAATCATCAGGTATTTTACAAACAGGAATAGCAATCATTTTATGTTTGTTGGCAGTATTTCTGCTTTTATAAATGGAGAACACTTCTTTTCCTCTTTCGGTAAAGTCGGTTGTAGTTGTGCCATTATCGTACATTTTCATTGCCCATTCTAGCTCGTCATAACTTGCACCTATTTGATCTTCATCGGTTCTTGTGTCTCCAAACAAACCATCAGTTGGTTGTGCCTTTTGAATAGGTTCTGATATATTTAAAAATACAGCAATTTCGTAAACTTGTGACTTTAATAAATCGGCTATTGGACTTAAATCAACTCCGCCATCGCCATATTTGGTAAAAAAACCAACGCCAAAGTCTTCCACCTTGTTGCCTGTTCCAGCTACAAGTAACCCATTTAGACCAGCAAAATAATACAAAGTACTCATTCGCAATCTCGCTCTTGTATTGGCTAAGGATAAAGCAATTTTTTCAGAATCCTCTATATTTGGGACAGCCGTTTTAAAAGTTTCAAAAGTATCGGTTAAATTAATTTCTAGATTCTGAATTTTATCAAATTTATTTTTTAATTGTAAAATATGTTCTTTTGCTCTACTAACTTGATTTTCACCTTGATGAATTGGCATTTCTAAACACAATACATCCAAACCTGTCATAGCGCAAAGTGTTGAAGTAACTGCGGAATCAATTCCACCAGAAATCCCTATAACAAAACCATTAACATTTGCCTTTGTTGCATAATCTTTTAACCATTTTACGATGTGATTTGTAACTTTTTTTACCTCCATTTAAAAACAAATTTTTAGATTTGCAACAAATGTACTGATTTTTCGTTTTTCTAAATCAAAAACCAATTATTTATGAAGAATTATTTTTTTGTTATTATCCTTTTAACACTTGTTTTTAGTTGTACTAAAAGGGATAAGTTATTAGTAGATGTGTCTAATATAAATGCAAAAGTAGCCATAACTCGGTTTGAAAAAGTTTTTTATGAAGCAGACTCTTCTAAATTACAAAATATTAAAAAAGAGTTTCGTTATTTTTTTCCACATGATGTAGATAGTATTTGGGTTAAAAAAATGCAAGACAAAGATGAGCAAGAATTGTTTAAAGCTACCATGGAAGCTTACCCTAATTTAACCATCCAAAAAGAGCAAATAAGAACTCTTTTTAAGCATGTAAAATATTACTACCCAAAGTTTAAAGAACCAAAAATAGTTACGCTAAATTCTAACGTAAGTTTTAATCAAAAAGTAGTATATGTAGATAGTTTGTTGCTGGTTTCTTTAGATGTTTTTTTAGGAAAAGACAGTGAAATTTACCAAGATTACCCAGCCTATATTAAGGAGAGTTTTACCAAAGAACAATTAATTGTTGCCATAGGAGAAGAGTTGGTAAACCCCATAGTATTCCATTCAAAAGATAGAACTTTTTTATCTAGAATAATTCAAAAAGGAAAAACTTTATATGCTTTAGATGCTTTTTTACCTAGTATTGCAGATTATGAAAAAATCAGCTATACTAAAGAGGAGTACCAATGGGTTACAAATAATGAAAATATGATTTGGAAATATTTTATAGAAAATAAATTATTATATAGTACAGATATCGATTTGAATCAACGATTTATTGACGAAGCCCCATTTTCTAAATTCTATTTAGACATAGATAATGATTCGCCAGGAAGAGTGGGAGCTTGGTTAGGTTGGCAAATAGTACGTTCTTTTATGCATCATAATGAGGTTACTTTGTCAGAAATGATGCTTTTAGAGAATGAACAAATATTTAAGAAATCAAAATACAAACCAAAAAAATAAAATTAATTTAAGAAAATAAATACAATGGCAATAGTAAATAAATCAGAAATAAAAATAAAAGTAGGTTTAGATGCAAACCGAGTACCTGAGCAATTATTTTGGAGCGCAGATGATGGTAATGTAGATAATGTGGAGGCAAAAGCGATTTTATTATCGGTATGGAATAGTGAAGAAAAAGAAACGTACCGAGTTAATTTATGGACTAAAGATATGCCAGTAGATGAGATGAAGCAATTTTTTCATCAAACATTAGTCGCTATGGCAGACACTTACGAGCTTGCCACTGGTGATGAAAAAATGACGGCAACAATGCGTGATTTTAATGATTATTTTGTAGAAAATATGCTAAAAAGCTAATATTTAATTATGAGGAACAAAATCAAATTGACAACGATTATTTTCGAGATCTCTTGATGCCCATTGAATTGCTTTGATGTCTTCAATTTTACGAGTAAACCCTTCTATAAAACCCCAACCGGTCCAACATACAGAATGCTCAATTGGTCCTAAATTGTTTCTTTGTAAGATGCTATAAAAAACGCAATTGCAAATAAAAGCTTTACCGTTTTCTTTTTCGATTTTTTGAGCAAAACCCAAATCATTAAGTGTGGTTTCTAAAACGCTATCCCAGTTTTCTTTAGGGTGTTTCGACATAATAACACTAGCAAGTTCCCTACCAACTTGACGTAAAATTGCAAAAGAAGCTTTTTTACTTAAAATGTTTGTGGTAGATTCTGCAAAAGCATACACAATATCTCTCCCTTTTGCGCCTTCACTAACGTCAATGTTATTCAAAACTATGTTAACAGCTTTGTCACCAATAACATCTTTCATTAAACCAATTAAAGTGTCAATTACTTCTTTAGTGATACTTCCTTCTATTCTAACGTTATTTTCTTCCATATGATTTATATATTTACCAACACTAGCATTGCGTTATAAGTCAAACATACTCGGTTGATTGAGATTTTTCTTTTGCTTTTTGTGTAACTCACTTTGATTAAATAATTGATTTACAGGTGTTTTTTCAAATAAAGATACACTAATAATTTGTGATATTTCGTAGATAGTTTTATCTAAATTCAATTTTATTTTTAAATGTTGCTTTATCCATTTGAAAAATAATTCTATTTGCCATCTTTGTTTGTATAAATCAGTAATTAACTTTGCATTTAATTTGAAATTGTTTGTCAT
This sequence comes from uncultured Flavobacteriaceae bacterium, assembly GCA_964582005.1. GTDB lineage: Bacteria > Bacteroidota > Bacteroidia > Flavobacteriales > Flavobacteriaceae > S010-17. Next base: position 14,498 of record CAZOQL010000023.1, read on the forward strand.
AAAAATATACGTTTTATCTTGTATCTTATCATAGTATTTTATTTTTCTGATTTATTTTGGATATGTTTTTTTTTGATTTATTTCCTGTAAGTTTTATTATTTGATTATATCTAATGCCGATACTTTTAGCTACTTTATTTGAGTATATACCTCTATCTGAAAAGTTGGTTTTTGCTCTTACAATAAAAAATGCTAGGGCATCATTAATTTTAAATAATCTCTCAAAATCTATATAAACTTCGTCCATTAAATAAAAAGCACCGACTTAAAATGTAATAATATCTAAAATATTTATATCATGTGTTTTACCATCTGTAATCCATATAAAAGTTGGAATATTACCACGTAGATCAAGTAGTGTGTGCATTTTTATTGTTCCTTTATTTTCTCTAAACTTTGCCCAATAAAAAGTAGATAAGCACAAATCAATAGTTAAAAGAACCTAATGCATATACTGTGTTATCTAAATCAAGGATAAAATCATTTTCTTCAAGATATAATGGTCTTACTAACTTAATTAACACCTGTGCAAGATCTTGATATATTTTCCAATTTCTATTTTGGTTTGCGCTTGTTAATGAATAAATTTTTACAAGGTTTTTAATGCCTAAATGATAGACTTTGTTTTGGTGTGCTTCTAAACAATTAAAAATATCGGTTATACTTTCTCTGTAGACTAACTGATCAAATAACATACAGAGGTAGTACTATGACTAACAATTAAATTTTCCAACTTTATAATTACCAACATAAAGTTTCACACATTTATCAAATTCATATTTCGGTATTAATGACACTAATTGAGAAAACACATATTTACCTTGAAACATTTTATCATATTTAAATTAATATGACAAAGTTTAATCAATTCAAGTCGAAAAATAAAAAAAACACTTATATTGTACTAAAATCAATACTTAACAGAGTTTTTTATTTTTTAAACGCAATGCTAGTGATTTACCAAATATAATTTAAAATGTGATAAGTGTCATTTTATTATACATTATTAATTACGGAGGTATTTAGAAGTTTAGAAAAAAAAATGCTAAATACAAGATAGCAATACGTGATAACAAAAAAGAGCACGACTTAACGTACTCTCTTAAATGTATTTTATAGTTTGTTAACTATTATTTTTTATGACGTGGCTCTGAAGAAACAGAAACTTTCTTTCTTCCTTTAGCTCTTCTTCTAGCTAAAACTTTTCTACCATTTGCACTTGCCATTCTCTCTCTAAAACCGTGTTTATTTCTTCTTTTTCTTCTTGACGGTTGGTACGTTCTTTTTGGCATATCTGTATTACTTTATGTTTTGTTCTTAATTATTGGTCGGCAAATATACAATTAGTTTTAGTATTCGCAAACTTATTTTTTAAAATGTTTTTCTTTGTATTTTACCTAGGATAGGCATTGTTTTGTGACCCTTTAAATAATACCTTCTTTAAGTAATTCGTGTATATGAATCATACCTACATAGCTATCTTTAGTGACAACTATCAATTGCGAAATATTATGTAATTCCATTTTTTCTAGTGCGTCAATAGCCATAGCGTCAATGTCTATAGTGATTGGGTTTTTATGCATAATGTCTGATGCATTTAATTTTTCAAAATTAGGCGTTTCGGTCAGCATTCTTCTGATGTCTCCATCGGTAATAACACCTATTAATTTATTGTTATTAAGAACTGCAGTTGCTCCAAATCGTTTTGCCGAAATCTCAATAATAGTATCAATAACCGAAGTTTCTAAGTTTACTTTTGGTACCGCATTATTTTCGACCAAATCACGCACTCTTAAGTACAGTTTTTTTCCTAATGCGCCACCAGGATGATATTTTGCAAAATCATTACTAGTAAAATCACGCATTTTTAATAAAGCAACAGCTAAAGCATCGCCCATTACCAATTGTGCTGTAGTACTTGTAGTAGGTGCCAAATTATTTGGACACGCTTCTTTTTCAACAAAAGTATTCAAAACCCAATTGGAATTTTCGCCTAAAAAGGAATTTTTATTACCTGTTATAGCAATAATTTTATTATTACTACTTTTAATTAAAGGTACTAATACCTTAATTTCGGGTGTATTGCCACTTTTGGATATACAAATTACCGTATCGTCTTTTTGTATATTTCCTAAATCGCCATGAATGGCATCCGCAGCGTGCATAAAGATGGCTGGTGTACCAGTAGAATTGAATGTAGCAACAATTTTGGTGGCAATATTTGCACTTTTTCCAATACCAGTAACAATTACTCTACCTTTAGATTGTAAAATAAAATTTACTGCATTTTCAAAATCAGAATCCAAAAATTGTATTAAATTCGCTATCGCTTTGCTTTCTTCTAATAAAGTTTGCTTAGCAATTTGTAAAATATTTTTTTGTGTTTTCAAAATAAAAGTTTTTCAAAGTAAAATAAAGTTGTATATTTAAACACACTATAAAAAAGTGTCTTGGTTATACTTGAAATGCAAAAGTATTAAAAATTGATAATTAATGAGGATGAATACAGTAAAAATTGATTTGAATAAAGCTTTAAAAAAATATTTTGGCTTTAACAAATTTAAAGGTTTACAAAAACCAGTGATTGAAAGTTTATTGGCAGGTAAAAATACCTTTGTTATTATGCCAACTGGTGGCGGAAAATCATTATGTTTTCAATTACCAGCTTTAATGCAAGAAGGTACGGCAATTGTCGTTTCTCCATTAATTGCTTTGATGAAAAATCAAGTTGATGCCATACGTGGTATTTCTACCGAAAGAGGTATTGCACACGTATTAAACTCTTCCTTGAATAAAGGAGACATTGCACAGGTTAAAAGTGATATTGAAAATGGTATAACAAAATTATTATATGTTGCTCCAGAATCCTTAATTAAAGAAGAATACGTTGACTTCTTAAAAAAACAAAAAATTTCCTTTTTAGCAATAGATGAAGCGCATTGTATATCCGAATGGGGTCATGATTTTAGACCAGAATATAGAAATTTAAAAAATATTATTGAAAGAATTGCCGACGTTCCAATTATTGGTTTGACAGCCACAGCCACAGTTAAAGTAGAGGAAGATATTCTTAAAAACTTAAGAATGCCCGATGCTACAAGATTTAAAGCATCTTTTAATAGACCTAATTTGTTTTATGATGTTCGTCCAAAAACAAAGGATGTAAATAAAGATATTATTCGGTTTGTACGTCAATATGATGGAAAATCTGGTATTGTTTATTGTTTGAGTAGAAAAAAAGTAGAAGAAATAGCACAGGTTTTACAAGTAAATGGTGTGAAAGCCTTGCCATATCACGCAGGTTTAGATGCAAAAACTAGAGTAAGACACCAAGATATGTTCTTAATGGAAGATACCGATGTGATAGTAGCGACAGTAGCATTTGGTATGGGTATTGATAAACCTGATGTTCGTTTTGTAATACATCATGACATACCAAAAAGTTTAGAGAGTTATTACCAAGAAACAGGTCGTGGTGGTCGTGATGGTGGCGAAGGTTATTGCTTGGCATATTACGCCTATAAAGACATTGAAAAATTAGAGAAATTTTTAGCAGGTAAACCTGTTGCCGAACAAGAAATTGGTAATGCTTTGTTGCAAGAAGTTGTCGCTTATGCGGAAACATCTATGAGTAGAAGAAAGTTTTTACTACACTATTTTGGTGAAAAATTTGATGAAGTAAATGGGCTAGGTGCCGATATGGATGATAACACTAAAAATCCTAAAACAAGAATAGAGGCAAAAGACAATGTTAAAAAAGTATTAGAGGTTGTAAGAGATACAAACCAAGAGTATAAATCAAAAGAAATCATCAATATTTTAGTAGGTAATTCTAATGCGCTTTTAAAATCTAGAAAAGCCGACCAACAAAAATTCTTTGCTTCTGGTAAAGATAAAACAGCATCGTATTGGATGGCTTTAATACGACAAGTATTGGTAGATCATAAATTATCCAAAGAAATTGAACAATACGGTGTTTTAAAAATAACAAAAGAAGGTCTTGATTTTATAGAAAATCCGAAATCATTTTTAATGACCGAAGATCATATTTATGATTACGATGATGATGATAATATTATTACCAATGCAAAAGGATCTGGCGCAAGTACTGATGCAATTTTAATGAAATTATTAAAGGATTTGCGTAAACGCGTAGGAAAAGAAAAAGGCGTACCGCCTTTTGTTATTTTTCAAGATCCATCTCTAGAAGATATGACCTTAAAATACCCAATAACCTTACAAGAATTAGCAAATGTACATGGTGTTGGTGAAGGAAAAGCAAAAAAATATGGCACTGATTTTGTAGATTTAATAGCCGATTATGTTGAAGAAAATGAAATTTTTAGACCAGATGATATTATCGTAAAAAGTGTTGGTACAAATTCGAGTTTGAAATTGTCTATCATAATGAATACCGATAAAAAAATACCTTTAGAAGATATGGCAAAGTCAAAAGGTTTAACAATGGAAGAGCTTATTAATGAAATGGAAAGTATCGTATATTCAGGCACCAAATTAGATATAAGCTATTGTATTAACGAAATGGTTGATGAAGATGATCAAGAAGATATTTTTGACTATTTTATGGAAGCAGAATCCGATGAAATAGAACTTGCCTTGGAAGAATTTAATGGTGATTTTGATATTGAAGAGCTACGCGTTATGCGTATTAAATTTATTAGTGAGGTTGGAAATTAAGATAAAATAGATTTTAATACCAAATTAACCATAAAAAAAGCTAAATAAATTGTTTTTTTAGCACTTTATTTTTTTACGTTTAATTAGGTGAAAACAATAAACTTTATAATTAATGAGAATGAAGACTCATCCAAGCAATAAAAAAACCGATTAAAATCGCCAATAATTTTTTGAAATTAAATGTGTGATTTTCGGAACTTTCAAACAGAATAATAGTTGAAATATGTAGAAATATACCAATTATTATAGCAGTAATCTCTGTAAAATAATTAGTAAAAAAGCGTATGTTCTCGCTTAAAAAAGAACCCAAAGGACTCATCAATGCAAAGAAGCCAATAAGACTAAAAATTATTGTTTTTGATAGTGTAGATTGTAATAAAAAGGTGGTTAAAACAATAGCAATAGGTATTTTATGAATTACAATTGCCCAAAGTAATGTATTGTTATTATCTAAACTGCCTAAAGGAATTCCTTCAAAAAAAGAATGTAAACTCAAACTTATAAATAAGAGCCAAGGAACCGATTTTATTTTGCCATGTAAATGAATATGCCCATGTTCTACTCCTTTTGAAAAATTTTCTAAAACGGACTGAATAAGTATGCCTAATAAAATAAATAAGCCAATGTTATGCGTTGGTTTTTCAAAAACTTCGGGTAATAAATGTAGAATGGTTATTGAAAGTAAATAAGCGCCACTAAATGCAAGTAAAATCTGCATAAATAGTTTGCTCGGCTTTCTAATAATTACAATAGAACTGCCAATAATAACCGATAAAATTAAAGCAAAGTATGCCATTATAATATAGAAACAATTAAAATTAAACGTTTGGATGTTTGTACATCAAAATCGGTAAGTGAATAGTCGCCAAAAGCATGCTTTAATTTTAAACCAGCTTTTGTAATATATTTTTGAATGGTATCTAACGTTAAACATTGTACTTTTTCGGTATAATGAAAGTCTTTACTATCTATAGTGAACCTAATATTTTTAACGACTCTATTATTCTCTATTTTTCGAGTAATAGCAAAAAGAATGTCATTTTTTACAACGGTTTCTTTAGCGGTTAAGTTTTTAGTTACGGTTTCAATATTCATGAAATCGATAACTAAAACACCATTTTTTTTAAGTCCTTTACGAATATTTTTTAAGACTTTAATATTTGTTTTATCGTCATTAAAATAACCAAAACTTGTAAATAGATTGAAAATTGCGTGGTATTTTTTAGAGAATTTTTCTCTCATATCGTGTACTGAAAATTGTAATGTTCCATTTTCAAACTCCTTTGCAAATGCAATGCTGTTTTTTGATAAATCAACACCATTAACTACAAAGCCAAGAGAATTAAGGTATACGGAATGTCTACCACGACCACAAGCTAAATCTAAAATTTCGCTTTCACTTTTAAGATCTAAAAAAGAAACCAGGTTTTTCATAAACAATTGCGCTTCGACATCATTTCTATCTTGGTATAAAATATGGTAGTATTTAGTATCAAACCAATCAGCAAACCATTCTTTTTTTTCAATCATTCTTGTATTCTTCTTGTTTCGGGCAAAGTTCGTTAAAAAAAACGAATAAAATAACCTAACTTTGCCAAATGAATGATAATTTTAAAATGTTGGCAAAAACCATGCATGGTTTAGAACCAATTTTAGCCAGAGAATTACGTAATTTAGGAGCAATGCATGTAAAAGAAGGTGTACGGAATGTTACTTTTGAAGGCGATACAGGTTTTATGTATAAAGCAAATATGGCTTTACGAACTGCCATACGGATATTAAAACCTTACAAAACATTTAAAGTTAACGATGAGCACGATTTATACAGACAAATAAAACGAATTAATTGGGAAGATTTTTTATCTATCGACAAAACATTTTCAATAAATTCTACCGTTAGTTCCGACAATTTTACGCATTCTCATTACGTTTCTTTAAAAACAAAAGATGCCATTGCCGATTATTTTAGAGAAAAATACGATAAAAGACCAAGTGTAGATTTAGATCATCCAGATTTGGCAATTAACATTCATATCCAAAAAGACACTTGTACCGTTTCGTTTGATAGTTCGGGCGAATCGTTACATAAAAGAGGTTATAGAGCATCTACTAATATTGCTCCAATTAATGAAGTATTAGCAGCTGGTTTAGTCTTGTTATCTGGTTACGATGGTACACAACATTTGATCGACCCAATGTGTGGTAGTGGAACCATTTTAATTGAAGCGGCAATGATTGCCGTTAATATTCCTCCAAACTTAAAAAGATCAGAATTTGCTTTTGAGCATTGGGATGATTTTGATGCCGATTTATTTGATAAAATTCAAGACTCTTTAGTCTCAAAAATTAGAGAAACCGATGCAAAAATAATAGGATTTGATAAAGCGCCAAGTGCAATACGAAAAGCCCAAGAAAATATAGAAAATATTGATTTAGCTGATTTTATTAGTATAGAAAATCAAGATTTTTTCAAGAGTGAAAATCCTGTAGAAGGTAAAACCATCGTATTATTTAATCCACCATATGGCGAACGATTAGAAGTAGATATTCCTGTTTTTTATGGGAAAATTGGCGATACCTTAAAACAATCTTACGAAGGTGTTGATGCTTGGTTAATTACTTCAGATTTTCAACATGGCTTAAAGAAAGTCGGCTTACGTACTTCTCGGAAAATACAACTATACAATGGCGCGTTGGAATGTCGTTTTGTAAAATATGAAATGTATCGTGGTAGTAAGAAGACGAGTAAACAAGGTTAGTTTTTTTTATTTTGAGGTTATAAAAATCAAAAAAAAACCATCTTTTCAGAGGGCTTTTTCATTTTAATTCTTGTAAAAATCTATTCTTTACTCGGTGGATATTGTGCCATAATTTGAGCTACAAAATCGTTTATTCGAGCTTCTTTTTTTTCTACCTTTCCAGAAGTATTAAGCGCACCTTTGCCAATTCCTTGCCATAATAAGGTCTTGCCTTTGGCGTCAATAACATCAATTAGAAGAGTTCCTTTCGTATATGTGGATGCATGACTATTCCAATGATACGGACTATAATATTGCGGATACCAATAATTGTTATTATGTATATTTATTTCTTTTTTTGCCTTGGTAAATATACTGATTAAAACATCGGGTGTTTTTGATGGTGTCATTCCTTTTGCTTTTAATTCGGTTTCAATAGCGCGTAAAATTCTACGTTTATCAATGTCCGATATTTTAGCTTTATCAATTCCTTTTTTATAAAACGCAAAGGTTTTGTATTGTGTGAAATCTGTTTGACTATCGTAATCTGTTTTTACCTGTACACTTGCACAAGAAGTAAATAAGAAGAAACTTACCAAAATTGCAGTTGTTATTTTAACTATTTTCATGATGTTATGTTTTTATTTTAAACACAAATATTATGCCGAATATCAAGATGGTATGTTACATTTAGAATAAATCCTTTAAAAGGCTATCATCAACTAAATTCGGAATGGTGATTTGTAGCTTGCGTTCTTTTTTCATTGCTCGTTTACTAGCAAAAATAGCACCTTCATTTCTTGCCCAATTACGCCTTGCAATTCCGTTATTGACATCCCAAAAAAGCATAGACTTTAATCGTTTTTTTGCAGATTTAGAACCATCTAGAACCATACCGAAACCACCATTGATGACTTCGCCCCAACCAACACCACCACCATTATGGATAGAAACCCAAGTTGCGCCTCTAAAACTATCGCCAATTACATTTTGTATTGCCATATCTGCGGTGAATTGTGAACCATCGTAAATATTAGAAGTTTCTCTATATGGCGAATCGGTTCCTGAAACATCGTGGTGATCTCTACCTAAAACAATAGGAGCAGAGATGTGCCCTTTTTTTACTGCTTTATTAAATGCTTTGGCAATTTTGATGCGTCCTTCGGCATCAGCATATAATATCCTGGCTTGTGAACCAATTACCAAATTATTTTCTTGCGCACCTTTTATCCATTGTATATTGTCTAGCATTTGTTGTTTGATTTCCTTAGGTGCAGTAAGTATCAGTTCTTCTAAAATTTCGGTTGCTATTTTATCGGTTTTTTCTAAATCACTCGCTTTCGCGGAAGTGCAAACCCATCTAAATGGACCAAAACCATAATCAAAACACATTGGTCCCATAATATCTTCTACATAACTAGAGTATCTAAAACGTAATTTATCTTCGCTCATAATGGCTGCTCCAGCACGTGATGCTTCTAATAAAAATGCATTTCCATAATCAAAAAAGTAGGTTCCTTTCGCGGTGTGTTT
>CAZOQL010000024.1:0-6808 GCA_964582005.1 uncultured Flavobacteriaceae bacterium
ATACAAAGGCTTCGTAATTAGTATCGTTATCTACGTTTGTCCAACCTGCTAAAACTGCTTTCGCTTTTTGTGATTGAATTAAACTGTTTTCATAGGCTTGATGAAAAGTAGCATTGTAATCATTAAATACAAAAAAAGCATTTTCACTTTTTAGCTGATGACGAATACTTATTTCACCAATACCTATATTTGGTAAGGTATATACAAATATAGCTGGACTTGGAAAATAATTAGCCATATCATCAATTGATTTTTGATGTTTTCTATCCGTTTCTAAACTCGATGCGTTATTTGAGAATATAATGGCTATATTTTTATCCTTAATTGGAGTATCTTTTAAAACTAATTCACTCGCTAAAAACGCCAATTTACTCAAACTATCCATTTTAAAGAACTTACCATATTTTAAACCTAAAAATGTATAGGTGCTTTTTAAAAATGCTTTTAAATCAGTTGATTCTTCATCTTTAAACAATAATACATCATTAAAAAATAATTGGTTATTTTTTATTTTACACGGGTTTGTTATGTATAATTTTTTGTTCAAGTTTTACTAACTATTGTATTATATATTATTTTTTCTTACAAACAAGTATGGTATGGTATTCTCCCATTTTAATATCTTCTTTAACTGTTAAACCTGCTTTATCAATCAATTTCATAAATACGGTTGCAGGATACATTTTACTATTACCGTTAGCCAAAACAGTAAAATACAACGAAGTTGCTTCTAATATAAATTTGGCATTGTCAAATCGTTGTCTATCGGTAAAGGTTTCCATAATTAACAATTCGGTATTGTTATCCATAGATTTTGCAGCCGTTTTTAATATCGTAGTAATTTCTTCTTCCGAAAAACAGTCTAAAAACTGACTCATCCAAATGGTGTTTGCACCTGTTGGAATACTTAATTCACCTTTAGATAACCAATCAATCTCGTGTCCAGAAACACGGTCTTGAAAACCTTTCATTTCTGTATTTTTAAGGGCTACATTTAATTGTCCTGGTAAATCAATAATTTTAATAGCCACATCTTCGCTAAAAGTACAAGCTGCAATGGCAAATTTACCTGTATTTCCTCCAATATCAAAGATGGTTTTTGGATTGTTTCTGAAAACTACTTCTAAAGCATCTTGAAATACACCATCGGAATAATGATGGTCAAATTCAAACCAAGATTTTTTAATTTCTTGTGGTAATTTCGATAAACCTTCATAAATAGTATCCCAATTGCCTAGTTCTTTTAAACCGGATGGTTTTCCTGTTTTTATAGCTTCAGGTAAATGAAATAAACCTTTATAACAAACTTCATTAGTGAAATTTATATTTACGTTTACCGTTTCATTACTACTTAAAAAGTAACCTACTTTGGTTAATTTGTATTTTTCTAAGCTGTCTTTTTCAACAATATTAGAGCTTAAAGCAATTTCTAATAACACACCAACACCATAAGTGCTAATGTATAATTCTTTAGCAATTTCTTGGATAGTAACACCACCTTTTTTTCGTTTGCTAAAAATAAAATCAAATATTCCTAATTTTCTTAGTGAAACTGTTGCTTGGAATACAAAAGGAGCAAAAGCAATTCTTTGCGCTTCTTCAATTGCCTCAATGGCTGTTAATTCTTTTTTTGACATTGGTTTTATAATTTATTAATTTTCTTTTTCAATCTATAAAGATATACTATCTTATCAATTTTAAAGATCTTATTTTAGTGTTTTTTTAAACAAAATAGCCGTATTACTTCCGCCAAAACCACTTGCTGTTTTTAAAAATATTTTAAGCGATTTTTTTGTTTTTTTAGTAATTACATTTAGGGGTTTTGTAACACCTAATACATCAAAACCTTTACTTTCAATTAAGGTATTGTGGTACAAAGATTCAATCCCAATAATGGTTTCTAATAAACCCGATGCGCCAAGCGTATGTCCATAATAGCCTTTTAAACTATTTAAAGGAATGTTTTCCATAGCACATCTATTAAAAGCAATTGCTTCCATTTCATCATTATAATTTGTTGCAGTTCCGTGGGCAGATATATAATCTACATCGTTAGGCTTTATTTTTGCTTCTTTTAATGCTGCTTGAATACTTAAATACAAACCTTCACCTGTTCTTGAAGGACCAGAAATATGATTGGCATCGTTACATGATGAAGCGCCAATTATCTCCACAACATGTGTAGCAGTTTTACGAATAGTCTTACTTACCAAAACACTTGCTACTGCTTCACCAATAGTAATTCCTTTTCTGTTTTTAGAATATGGCTTGCAAGGCTCATTGCTTATTGCTTGAAAAGATTCAAAGCCAGAAACTATAAATTCGGACACCAAATCACCACTAACAATAATAACATCATCATACAACTTAGATTGAATAACATGTTTGGCAACCGAAACTGCCAATATACCAGAAACACAAGCGTTAGACAAAACAATAGCTTCGTCTTTAAAATCAAAAAATTGCTGAATTTGGTTGCCTAATTCTGGTAAATAGGCTCTTTTTTTATCTGTATAAAACGGAGATTCTAAAGACAGTGTGTCTATATTTCCTTTGGTTGTAGAAATTATCAATCCTGTTTTTGAGGTAATAGTAAGGTTTGCTTCTTGTATAATATGATTCACCGATAAGAGCATCATTTTTTCTAAAATGGTGTGTTTTTTTATAGTACCAATTTTAGCAAATTCAACATCGACTTTATCTTTATCTATTTTAGAACTATAAAAATCACTTCCGTTTTTACGGGTATGTTTTTGTATGCCAGATTTTCCACGTAAAATTTGTGTAAAATTAGCCTTACTCGTAAAACCTAAAGAAGATAGTATATGATGATTGGTTATATAAATTGTATCCATTTTTTATAGTAATCCTATTTTTTTCTTCCAGTTAGCAAAGAACGTTGGCAAATTTAAAGATAATTCTCCAGCATCATTTACAAAAACTTGTATGGTTTTACCTTGGCAAACCAATTTACCTTTTGGATTGAATATTTTATAGCTAAAAATCATTTTTGCTGCTGGCGAATCTTCAAAAGTAGTTTCGATAGTTGCAATATCACCATACATTAATGGTGCTTTGTGTTTACAAGAGGATTCCACAATTGGTGTTGTAAAACCATGAGATTTCACATCTAAATAAGAGATACCATGTTTTTCTCCAAAGGCTTCTCTACCATCTTCAAAATAGGTAATGTAATTGCCATGCCAAACAATGCCTAACGGATCTACTTCGTTAAACCGAATTCGTATGGTTGTTGTGTCTTGAATATTCATATACTAAACTGCATTTTTAATTTTATCGTAATAGATAGAAATACCAATCATTATAATAAAAAATAAACCTAGTAAACTTATTTCTGGTAAAATATCTTTTAAATTTCCGTTCCTTAAAATCACATCATAAAACCCATTTAAACCCCAATTCATTGGCGATATTTTAGCCAATACTTGCATTATTTTTGGCATCATAAAAACAGGAATCCAAACGCCACCAATTGCCGCTAAAATAACAACTAATGTAGCACCAAATGGTGCCGATTGTTCTGGCGTATTGGCAATTGTACCTAGTAAGACTCCTAAACCAATTGCTGCTAAACCAACAAATAAAGCAACTACAAATAATAAAAAATAACTGCCGTTTATTGCTAATGCTGGTAAACCTAAATGAGGAAACACGTATAAACCTATTAATAACATGGCAACAAATTGCATCATACAAACTAGTAAATAGGTTGTTATTTTACTTCCTAAAGTGGTTGCATAACTTATTGGACTCGTTTTTAAACGAACAAACGTTCCTTGGTTCTTTTCTTTTACAATATTTATAGATAATGGTATTATGATAAAAAATATAGCAAATAAAGACCAAGCTGGTACGTTATGTTGAACGGAATTAGGTTTGATTTCTTTATTATTTAATTGTGGATTTTGTTCTGAAAATTGTATGAAATTGGTTTGTTCTAAAATAGCACCTTCTATTTCTAATTCCTTTTGAAAAACTTGATAAATAGATTTAGTTTCAATTTTTGACACCATTCTATCTATCGCATTTTTTACCGCATTTTTAAACGACAATTGTGTAGCAGGATCAAAATATAATTTAATAATTTGTGGTTTTAATTCCGTTACTTGCTTGGTATTATTTATTGTGTCCGTTTCTTCTTCTACACCAAATTCATCTAAAATTTTACTCACATTTTTCTTAACTTTAGTGTCTAAGTTTTTGGATAAATTTTTCGGGATAACTATTGCCAATTGGTATTTGCCTTTTAATACTAATTGGTTTGCATATACCTCATCTAATTTTTGATTGTCAATATGTGTAATAACTTCAAATGAACTGTTGTTTTTTAAATTGTAAATTATCGATTTAGATACCTCTCCATTATCGTTATCTATAAATAAAACAGGAATTTTAGTGTCGTTAATTTTTTTAAACGAACTATCTTGTATTAAAGTTACAGTAATTACCAGTACCAATGGCATAATAAAAAGTATAGATAAACCACCTAAATCTCGCTTTAGTAATAAAATTTCCTTGTATGTAGCTATCCAAAGTTTATACACGATCTCTTAATTTTTCGCCTGTTAAACTTAAATAAACATCTTCTAAACGTTGGGCGTTTTTCGTTTTTTCTATCAATTCTTCTGGATTGCCTTGAATTAAAATTTTGCCACTATCAATTATAGCAATACGTGTACAAAAATTTTGTGCTTCTTGCATGTGATGTGACGTGTAAATTATGGTTGTACCTTGACTATTCAAATCTTTTAAATGTTGGATAATCGCATTTTTTGATTGCACATCTACACCAACGGTTGGTTCGTCTAAAAATAAAATTTGTGGCTGATGTAAAATTCCTGCAATAAGATTCACTCTTCGCTTCATACCGCCAGAAAATGTGTTTATTTTTTTATCTTTAAACTTAAATAAACCTAAGTTCTGTAACGCTTGATCGATTTTATTGTGTAAATCTTTCTTTTTTAAACCATACATTGCCCCAAAATACAAAAGGTTTTCATAGGCAGTTAAAGTTGGATATAGCGCATATTCTTGAGGAACAACGCCAATTAATTGTTGAATTTCTTTTTTATTTTTACGAAACGTTAAATTTTGTATTTTAATTTGACCAGTACTTGGTTTTAGCAAACCACAAAGCATAGAAATTAACGTAGTTTTTCCTGCACCATTTGGTCCTAATAAACCGAAAATTTCAGCTTTCGGAATTACCAAATCAAGCGGTTGAACTGCATTAATAGCAGCATCTTTATACTTTTTAGATATGTTTTTTATATGAATAATAGTAGTATACATATTTAAGAAATGGCTTTTTTAAGTCGTTTAAAAAAATCTTCTTCTTTATTGGCGAGTACTATTAATTTATCGGCAACTTTCGTATAACCATCAAATTCGGAGCTTCTATTTTTGTACAAACGAGACGCATCAATAGCAAAATCGCGCCATAAGTCACCAATTGCTGTTATTTCTTTGGATAATTCTTGTAAAATTGGCTTCTCTAAAATTTGTGCAGCTTCTTGTAAAAAAGCACCATAAATAAAACGAAATCCGCCACCGCCAGTACCAATTTCTTCTTGCATCCTAACAATTTGCCCTAAGTAATGATTGGTTTTTTTAACGCCAACTTTTTTCGGCCATTTTTTAATTGCCTTGGCAACAGTACGCATTCCTTTAACACCAACAATTGGCATTGGCGCTAACATATCTCTACAGGTTGCTTTGATTCCTTTTATAATAGCTTTTTTCAAAGGCAGGTTTTCAGGAAAACGAATAGGATAATACAAATGTCCTTTAGGTGAAAATGCGCCTTTTGCAAAACGTACTTTTTCTAGTTCTTTAGAACTTAGTGTTGTCACATGTTCCATAATTGGATCACTAATTAAATAGGTATCGTCTTTTTTACCATAAACTACTAAGTTATGGGCATTAAAATGGAAGCGATATTCGTCTGGAAAATACGTTAAGTTATAAACTCCAACTTGTAAACCAACTGGAATATTCTGTTTTAATAAGTGATCTAAATTTGCTTTTGCAGCGGAAGGATTCCTGAATTTTTCACGTTTAATTTTAATACCTAAACGTTTGCATAAGCGTTTAAAAATAAAACCTGGCATTGGTCTAAAACTTATTGCTGGTGCTAAATTCACTTTTAAAAAAGGCAAATACACAAAAAATAAACCCGATCCAATTCCAAATGCCAAAGGTTCACTAATATTATAACCATTATGGATTAGTAAATTGGATATAACACCATTTTCACAATGTGCCGATTGGTTGTGTTTAAATTCTATTTCCATGATACAATACTGTTTTGTAATTCTTTTATCGTAACATTAAAAGTATCGGCATATTTTTGTAGGGTTTTATTCGATAATTTTTTAAAAACCGAAGGTTTAAAATGTCTTTTTAAAACCCATTGCCATGTATTCATATAACCTGCTAAAACAGTTAAATCCATCCTATTTATTTCCATAAAATAAGGAATAGGGCTACTTTTCCCTTCTAAAAAATCCTTTTTAAAAGTTGCAACTCTCTCATCAATTAATTCTAAGGATTTATTTAATGCCAATGTTTTAACATCCCATCCATCGCTAAGTTTTGTGGTGTAATTACCTTCTTTATCAACTGCATAACACAATTCTTTCATGTTGGCATTTGCTAAACCGCCAATATCTTGAGGAACGTCATTTACTTTCATAATTTATTTTTTTTAATGAATAAATTCAACTCACAATCTAATAGTAACTCTTCCTTACAAAATATTTTACCAAGCATGGTGCAAATTGAAAAA
>CAZOQL010000024.1:6908-13720 GCA_964582005.1 uncultured Flavobacteriaceae bacterium
ACTTTAAAGAAGACATATTTACTTTGCTAATACTGTTTTCATTTGCCCATTGGCAATTAATTCATTCTTAATTTTTACGGTAATTTCAACAAGAGTAATTCCCATAAACTCTTGTAAAATAGAAACCGTTGTTTCAAGCACTTCGTTTAACTTAGGTAAACGAGTTATTACAATATTTTTTATAGAACCAATATAACCAGTTGGTGCTGGCTTATTTAGTAAAAAAAATTGATACCCAGTATGTAAAGCAACCGTTTGTGCCATATGTTCTATAATACCCGACTCTATAAAATACTTGTCATAAACAAAAATATTATCTCTATTTACTGTAAAACGAGAATGTATTAATTCTTCAGAATAATCCAGCAATTCATCCACCATTACAAATGGTGCTTTTTGAGGAATTAAATTTTGAACAGATTCTTTATCAGCTATCATAATTTATAAATTAACATACCGTTAAAAGCGCATACGAATACGAAAAACGAGCACTTTCTGGTACAGATAATAGTATTTTATCTCCTTTTTTTAATTTACCAGTACTTACTAATTCTTCTAACATTACGTAAATAGAAGCCGAACCAATATTACCTACTTTTTCTAAATTGATAAACCAGTTATCCCAAGCAACTGGAACGCCTTGTTTTACCATTTCATTATACAAACCTTCTTTAAAATAATACGATGAAATGTGTGGTAAATAATACGTAATATCTTCGGATTTAATACCGTGTTTTTCTATGGCATTTTTTAAACTTTCTACTCCTTTTACCAAAATATTTTTACCTAACAATCTGGTGTCTTGCTTCATGGAAAAAAGCGATTTTTTACCCCAAACTTCCGCTGGATATTCACTCCAAGGTTTTAAAAAACCATTTTCTAATTTATCGGAACCTGCATACATACAAGCATCTATTTCGTGTGCGTAGGAATAACCTTCTATCCATTCTATACGTAAAGGTGTTTTTCCGTTGGGTTTGTTTTCTAGCAAAAAAGCGCCAGCGCCATCGGATAACATCCAACGTAAAAAATCTTTTTGAAAAGCTAATAATGGTTTTTCTTCTAAGGCTTTTAAATGTTGTACTTCTGTTTCAAAAATATCCGATTTCATCCATGTAGATGTTCTTTCGGAACCTGTACAAACGGCATTTTTAGTTAAATCTGCCTTTACGGACATATAACCGTATTTTAAGGCATTCATACCAGAACAACAAGCACCAGACGGAGAATTAATCTCCATATTTCCATTTTTTAAAAACCCATGAACCATTGCTGCATGTGATGGCAGTATCTGATCTGGACTAGAGGTTCCGCAAGATAATAATTCTATTTCAGAACTTTTAAGCGTATCATCACAAAGTAATTCTACGGCTTCTTTGGTTAATTGTGCATTATTATGCGTTATATTACCTTGTTGGTCAATTGCATAATAACGTGTCTTAATTTGATTGTTTCGTAAAACAATTCTACGAGCTTTAGAACTTACGCCATTGATAAGCCCAAGTTTGGATTCCATTTCATCATTACCAACTGGCTCATTAGGTAAATATTTTGCAATTTTGGTTATGTAAACCTCACTCATTTCATTCTATTTATTACGGACGGACATATAGTATTTTTTATCTTTTTGTATTTTAAAAAACATGAAAGGATAAGTTAGCAAATATACTACAAAAACTATTGGTGCAATCATCCAAATAGCAAATAGTAAATAGTAGTTGAATAATTTTATCCAATTTTTTCGTTTTGGGTCTTTTGCAACTCCTTTTTTACGAATTAGATTAGCCCATTTTCCAAATAAAAGATTGGCTCTTTTATCTACTAACACTAAAAATGGTTTAATTTTTACAGCTTTTAGTTCTATTAAATTGTCTTGTAGGTTGGTATAATCTATAGACTTTACAGCTTCCAAAATTGGCTTGCCAAATCGTGTTGCTTCTTGTATGTCTTTAGCGGCAACTCCTGGTTTTGGAAAAATTCCTAAATACCTTTTTTTTACTCCCGAAAACATCCATTGCGCTATGGTTATAACACTTACGTGATTGATATGTTTGTCTACCAAAGCTATATTACCAACTAGTTTGGCTTTGTTATTTAAAAGCAGTCCTTTGACTTTTTCTTGTGCCATTATCCACATATTTCTACAACCAATTACGGTAACAACTGGTGTGTCTATAAATAATTTTTTTGCTATGTCATTTTTTAAAAATGAATTGATTGGTATGGATGGTGTTAAATACCAAACTTGGTATGCAAAAATAATTAGGTCGTATTTTTTTTGTAAAATGGGGTTATCCATATCTTCTAATCCATACGGTATTTGCAAAAAAGATTCTGGAAAAGCGTCAAAAAAAGATTCTTTTTTCCAAGGAAAAGGGAAGTTTTCTTTTAATTTAATTGGATAAAAATGCAAATTGATTTCATCAGATTTTTCTAAATCACTAGTTACATTCTTCGCAATTTCTAGTAATTGCCCAGATTGCGTATAATAAATTACAAGTACATTTTTCACAATATAAAGTGTTTGTTAATTCTGTTTTTTATCCCAAAAGTCAAAAAAATTGAACCATTGGTACGGATATTTTTGTAGCATTTTTTCTATACTTTTAACATATTCCATCAATAAACCTTTTGCATCTCTCGCTTTAAAACTGGCTCTTTCGGCAAAAAGATAGTATTTTTTATTGGATTCTTTCATTACATACACAAAAATAACAGGTACTTTTAATCTAGAACCTAATAAAAATGGTCCCGCAGGAAAATTAGCATCTTCGCCTAAAAAATTTGCTGTTAAAATTTTAGAGCCTTCAAAATAACGATCACCAGTAAAAACCACTAATTCGTTTTGACTTAAAGCATTGTGTATTTCAAAAATGTGCGATAAATCTTCTTTTACAATTATAAATTTGGTGGTTGATGTAATATTAGATCTTTCTACCTGTTTTTTAATTGCTTTATGTTCTAAATCGGTTGTTAATAAATTTATTCTAGAGAAATTATCCACTTCGGTAAAAAAAAATTCGGATAATTCAAAATTCCCAACGTGGGCACTTATTAAAATACCGCCTTTTTTCTCTTTTAACAAATCTGTTATGAGCTCACTACCATGAGATTTAAATATAAACTTATTTTTTAAACCCGATTTTATAGCAACTTTATCAATAATTGTTTTACCAAAAACTAGGTTATTTTTATAAACACAATAAATGGCATTTATGGTAGATTTATGCTGTTTTTTAAAAAATTGATAACTTGCCTTAGAGCCTTTTACGGAGAAAATTAAATAATAAAATGCCACGAAATACAAAACAAAATAAGCTGTTTGAACGCCAATTTTTCGTATTACAAAAGTGAATATTTTATATCCTAATGGGTTTCCTTTAGATTTTCCATCCCATTTACTCATATGAATTAAGCTTAGTTGATTTTTTTATCGATTAAATCGTAAAAATTTTGTAATGTATCTACTCCAACAAAATCTTCGGCAACTAACTTTACGCCAAACTCAGATTCTACAGCTACTACTAAGTCAACAAAATCTAAACTATCTAGTTCTAGAGTTTCTTTTAAATTTGCCTCTGGAAGTAACTCATCCATTTCTGCCTCAAATTCTTCTACTAAAAAATCGTTTACTTTGCTTGTAATTGTACTGATATCCATATTCTATTTTTTATACTTTTTTATTACTATTGCTGAGTTTGTTCCTCCAAACCCAAAAGAATTAGACAAAAATACATCAATTTTTTTGTTTATGGTTTTCTTCACTAAATTTAATTTTGCAGCATCTTCATCTGCTTCCTCTAAATTAATATTTGGAGCAATAAACGAATGTTCCATCATTAACATAGAGTAAATAATTTCGCTCGCACCAGCCATCCAACATTCGTGACCTGTCATTGACTTTGTAGAACTTACATACGGGTTACATTGTTTAAAAACTTCGTAAATTGCTTTCGCTTCATTTTGATCGCCTACTGGAGTTGAAGTTGCATGTGCATTTACATAATCTATTTTATTTGGTTCTATTCCTGCTTGACTTAAAGCTTTTTTCATTGCTCTAGAAGGTCCGTCTACATTTGGTGTAGAAATATGATCGCCATTAGAGGAAAATCCATAACCTACAACTTCACCTAGAATAGTTGCGCCACGTTTTATGGCAGATTCGTAACTTTCTAAAATTAAAGATGCCGCGCCACCACTTGGCACTAATCCATTTCGGTTTTTATCGAATGGTTTAGAGGCTTTTTTTGGGTCAATATCATCGGCAGCAAAAACACCTAAGCCATCAAAACTACCCATAGCCAATTTATTAATTTCTTGTGCGCCACCACAAATAACCATTTCTTGCAAACCACTTTTAATTAAATGAAAACCTAAACCAATAGAATGAGAACCACTCGCGCAAGCTGCACTTATGGTTAAATTGATACCTTTTAATTTAAATATAGTAGATAAGTTCATGGTGACTGTTGAGTTCATTCCTTTAAAAATTCCACCAGAACCTACCAAAGTAGTGTCTTTTTTCTCTCTTACAATATCAATGGATTCAATAATGGATTTTGCAGTACTGTCGTTTCCATAAATAATACCTATTTCATTATCTATTAAAAATTGGGTATCTATATTCGCATTTTTTAAAGCTTCTATAGTGGCAATATAAGCATATTGCGCTTCTTCGCCCATACTAATTCGTTCTCTTCGAGTTAGTTGTTTTTTTAAGTTCGGTTTTGCAACTTTACCAGTTAAAGCAGATCGAAAACCAAAATCCTTTCGTTCTTGTTCAAATACAATACCTGATTTTCCTTGATATAATGCTTCTTTAACTTCGTTTAAATTTTCACCTAAACAAGAATAAATTCCCATACCTGTAATAACAACTCTATTCATTTTTTAAGAATAAATTCCACCATTAATGTTAATAATTTCACCTGTAATATACGATGCTTTTTTAGAAACTAAAAAGGAAACTAAATCGGCTACTTCATCTACTTCGCCAAAACGATTTACTGGTATTATTTTTTTTAATTCTTTTTCGTCTAATGCTGCTGTCATATCAGATTTAATAAACCCTGGTGCAACGGCATTTACCGTTATTTTTCGTTTTGCAACCTCTTGCGCTAATGCTTTAGTGGCAGCAACTATAGCTCCTTTTGCAGCAGAATAATTGGTTTGTCCTGGCGTGCCTTTAACTCCAGATACCGAAACCATATTCACAATTCTACCAAAGCGATTGCGTAACATTTTTTGCATTAAATAATTAGTAACGTTAAAAAAACCGCCTAAACTGGTGTTTATTACGGCATCCCAATCTTCTTTAGGCATCCACATAAAAAGACCGTCTTTAGTAATTCCTGCATTATTTACAATGACTTCTATTACTGCTTCTTTGTTGTTTGCAAACCAATTATCTAAACTTGTCGTAACCGAACTAGCATCAGCAACATCAAATTGAATTATTTCTCCTGTATTCCCATTTTCTTGTACTAATTGCAAGGTATCTAATGCTTCCTTTTTGTTAGATCTATAATTAATTAAGATGTGGTAATCGGAATCTTGTGCCAATTTGGTACAAATTGCTTTACCAATACCACGTGATCCGCCAGTAATTAATGCTGTTTTCATATTAAATAGTTCCTTTTATAAGGGTTTGAATTATTTTCTACTTGAAATTAGTAACACTATCAAACCATTTTTCTGTAATTGGGTTTCCTTTAGTGTCTATAAAATTCCATTTTTTTCCTAAACCAACTTTAGCTAAACCATTTACAAAACCTTTTTGTTGTTTCTTAAAAAAATTAAATGATTTTGTAGTAATTAAGTATTTGTCTTTTATTACTAAGTTTCCTGTTTTATCTATAAAACCCCAAAATTTAGCTAGTTTAACAGGTGCTAAAGCGTCTTTACTAAATGGCGTTGCATCTCTAAAGTCTTCGGCAATACTAAAAGCACCACTTGCATCAATATAACCCCATTTTTTACCTTTGGTACTTGCTGGTGCTAAGCCGTTTTTAAAATCTCTAGCTTTTTTAAATTGTGCATCTATTACCCATTCGCCTTTTCTATTAATAAAACCAACTAATTTGTTTTTACCAGTTGCTCTAGTTAATTCTTCGCCATCTGCAAAATTATTAATTTTTAAAGCATCTACTTCTTTAAAAACGTTGTTAGAAACGATGCCTAATTTACCGTCTTTTTTTGCATAAGCAACTCCGTTAGATAGTTTTCCTATAGATTGATATACTATATCTACAATTACTTTTCCGTTTTCATCAATAATTCCAAGAATTTTTCCATTCGCTACCTTGGCAAAACCATTTTTGAAATTGTATATTTTAGTGTATTTTGGTTCTAGAATTACTTTTCCTTTGGCATTAATTAAGCCTGCTAGTTTACCTCGTTTTATAATAGCAATACCATCTTTAAAATCATACACTTTATTAGAAGCTGGCATGCTTTTTTCTTTACCCGATTTGTCGATATAAAACCATAATTTATCTTTCATTACAACTGCAATTCCGCTATCGAAAGCTTTTGCTCTATCAAATTGATAATCTATTACAATATTGTTATTTTTATCTATAAAACCCCATTGAACACCATTAAAAACAGCTGCCAATCCATCCGAAAAGATGCCTGCTTTGATATATTGCGGCTTAATTAAGAAAGAACCATCGGTTTTTATATAACCAAATTGCTTACCAACTCGAACAAGAGATGTTTTTTGTGCCGTTAACGAAAATGTGAAAAGTAAGGTGATGCCTAGTAAAAGAATTTTTTTCATACTATTTTTTTTAAATTGATTTATACTTTTA
>CAZOQL010000024.1:13820-20753 GCA_964582005.1 uncultured Flavobacteriaceae bacterium
TTTATTGAAATATAATTATTTTGCTTAACACTACTATTATTTACTTGTGTATAAACCTGCCCAAATACAAATTGAACAAAAAGTAATATTATGCTAGTTATGATGATTTTTTTCATAAATCTAATCTATTTTCATCAAAAGTTCCTTAACTTTATTTACAAAAGGATACATAATTACATCTTCTTTAAAAGCAGGTACTATTTTTCTGATTTCGGCAAACATTTTGGCTGTGTTTGTAGATATTTTATCTTGATAACCTAAATATTCAATTGCTTGAATAATAGTAATAGCTTCAATAGCAACTACTTCAAATGCATTTTCAATAACTTTTTTAGTCATAAGAGCCGCATTTGTTCCCATACTTACAATGTCTTGGTTGTCATTATTATTAGGTATACTATGCACATACATTGGGTTAGAAAGTGTTTGACTTTCGGCAGTTGTCGAAGTTGCTGTAAATTGCACACCTTGCATCCCAAAATTTAAACCTAATTTACCTAAATTTACAAAAGCAGGTAAGATATCGTTTATTTTATGGTTTAAAAGGTAATTTAATTGTCTTTCGGCTAACATAGTGGCTTTGGTAACTACTATTTTTAATTTATCCATTTCTAAAGAAACATAATCGCCATGAAAATTTCCACCATGATAGACGTGTTTATTTTTAACATCAACAATAGGATTGTCATTAGCCGAATTCACTTCTTCTATTAATATTTTTTCCGTAGTGTTTAAGGTATCTAAAACCGGTCCTAAAATTTGTGGTACACAACGTAAAGAATAATATTCTTGTACTTTTTCTTTAAAAATAACATCGTTTGCTTTGGCAGAATACAAATGTTCTTCTCTACTTCTTGTCAACTTACTATCGGCAAGTGCTTCGCGCATTATTTTGGCAATTTCTTGTTGCCCTTTATGTTTTTTTGTTTGGTTTAATTCAGCCGATAAATGATCATCATAAGCACAAACAATTTCGTTAATTGCCACAGAACAATCTGTTATACATTTTAATAATTTTTTGGCGTAAATTGTATTTACAATACCAATACCAGTCATTACAGAAGTACCATTCATTAATGCCAAACCTTCTCGTAATTCCACTTTTATTGGCGCTAAATTTTCTATAGCAAATACTTCTTCTGTTGGCATGAGTTTTCCTTTATAAAAAACTTCGCCTTCGCCAATTAAAACTAGAGCTAAATGTGCTAATTGCACTAAATCTCCACTAGCGCCAACGCCACCATGAGAAAAAATTAAAGGTGTAATATCCTTATTTATCAACGCTGTCATTAACTTAATAACCGAAGGATGCACGCCAGAATTACCTAAAGATAACGTGTTTAACCGTGCTAAAATAGCCGATTTTACGATAAGTGGTTCTAATGGTTCACCAGTACCTGATGCATGGCTTCGTATTAAGTTATATTGTAGTTGAATTCTATCTTTATCTTCAATTTTATATTGTGCCATTGGTCCAAAACCAGTATTAACACCATATAAAACTTTATTTTCAGAAAATTCTTTTAAGAAATCAAAACTTTCTTTAACTCTGTTTTTTATAAAATTACTTATTTCTATTTTTTGATTTTGAAAAAGGACAGCACGGAAGTCCTTTAATTCTAATTCATTTTCTATCAACATTCTGTGTTTGGTTTATTCTTTAATAAAAAGGAAATACAAAAATAAACATTTTATTGTAATTTCTTTTTAATTTTTTACATATTATACATTTTGATAATTATCATATAATAAATGAAAGATAATATATACTTTTGTAACGTTCTATTCTTTCTTAAAAAGAATACCAAATTATCTTTTAATATTATCTAAATATAAATGATTATGAATACCGAATCTATAGATGTGCTTGTTATTGGTGCTGGACCATCTGGTTGCGTATCCGCAGCTTACTTAAAGAATAATGGTGTAAATGTTCGTATTGTAGAAAAATCGAAATTTCCTAGATATGTAATTGGCGAAAGTTTATTGCCAAGATGTATGGATCATTTTGAGGAAGTAGGTTTATTAGATTGCTTAAAAGCAGAAAAATTTGAAATTAAAAGTGGTGCTCGTTTTTTACGAAATGATGTTGTTTGTAATTTTGATTTTAGTGAAAAACATTTTGAAGAAGGTTGGGATTGGACATGGCAAGTGCCAAGAGATACTTTTGATAATGCCCTTGCCAAAGAAGTACAAAGAAAAGGAGTACCTATTGATTTTGAAAACGAAGTTGTTAATGTAACTTTTGATGGTACAAGTTCTACCGTATTTATTAAAGATACTGATGGTAATGAAAAGGTAATAAAAGCCAAGTTTATTATTGACTCTAGTGGTTACGGTAGAGTTTTATCTAGAATTTTACATCTAGATAAAGAATCTACTTTACCAAAACATGCTTCTATTTTTACGCAAGTAAAAGATTATAAAAGACCCGATGGTTTGGAAGGAACTTTAATATCTTTTGATGTCGTTAAATTGCAAGTTTGGCTTTGGGTTATTCCATTTTCAAACGGAAATACCAGTATTGGTTTTGTAGGCCCAACAGATTTTATCAATTCTTTTACAGGAACTCCCAAAGAGCGTTTAGAAAAGATGTTAGAACTTTCTACCTATTATAAGGGTCGTTTTACTGATTTAGATTATTTATTTGAACCGAAAATAATTCGAAATTTTTCGAAATCAGTTACCCAATTGTATGGCGATGGTTATGCTTTAACTGGAAATAGTTCGGAATTTTTAGACCCTGTATTTTCATCTGGTGTTACTTTTGCAACAGAATCAGGTTTACTTGCTGCTAAACTAGCTTTTAAAGAATTACAAGGCAAAAAAGTGGATTGGGAACAACAATACACCGCATACATTGCTAAAGGAGTTGCAGTTTTTAGATCTTATGTAGACGAATGGTATACGGGTAATTTACAAGAATTATTTTTTCACAGACCAGAAAATCCTGAAATTAAAAGACAAATATGTTCTGTTTTATCGGGTTACGTTTGGGACGAGACCAATCCGTTTGTGACTAAACATAAACGCATTATAAAATCGGTTGCTTATTTAATTAAAAACAGCTAGTAATTACTTATGAAAATATTAATTTTATGTACCGGAAATTCGTGTAGAAGTCAAATGGTCGAAGGTTTTTTACAATCATTTAACTCCAATTTAATTGTACATTCCGCAGGTACAAAGCCATCCAATCAAGTACATTCTAAAGCGGTTTTTGTAATGGATGAAATTGGCGTTTCTATAAGCGAAAATAAACCTAAAAATGTTGCTCAATTTACCAACGAATCTTTTGATTTTGTTATTAGTGTTTGTGATGGCGCAAAAGAATCTTGCCCAATCTTTATTGGTGATGTAAAAAACCATATACATATTGGTTTTGATGATCCCGATGCTGTTACTGGAACAGATCAAGAGATTTTAAAAGAGTTTTACCGTATTCGAAATGAAATACTGATAGATTTCTTTCAATTTTATCAAACTACGATTAAGAAATTACTTTAATAATTCAAAAATAGTCTTTTCGTATATAGCAAATTCACTTAAATTATGGTGTGTTCCATTTTTAATACTAATAAAAGATGCGTATTCTTGCGGTGCTTTTTTAAATAATTTTTTACCCGAACTATACGGTACTACATTATCATCGGTACCATGAAAAAAAGTTGTTTTACATGAAATTTCACCTATAAATTTATAGGATTCAAATTTATACTTTAGTAAGAATCCAAACGGCATAAACGGATAATGATACTTTGCCACATCGCTCAAACTATAAAATGGCGCTTCTAAAATAAGTTGTTTGGGTTTGTTTTGTGAAGCGGTTTTAATAGCAAAAGTACAACCTAAAGAACGTCCATAAATAGTTATTTTGTTTTCAGGATATTGCTTTTTAATATAATTATAACAAAATTGTGCATCGCCATACATTAGTTCTTCATTAAAAGTACCTTTACTTTTTCCGTAATTACGGTAATCCATCACAAAAACATCGTAATTAAATACGGTAAAATATCTGGTTATATTTCCCCAACGTTCTAAATTACCTCTATTACCATGAAAATACAAAATAACTCCTTTCGGATTTTCTACCTTAAAATGTAACGCATTAATACTGGTGCTTTTATCTGTTTTTAAGGTGACTTCTTCGAATTTTTGAGGTAAATCATACACATGGCTATCGGGTAAATCGACTCCTTGAAAGACGATTTTTTCTTGTATAAAATACAAAATAAAAGCAGTAATAAAATAAATAATAGCAAGAATAAGCAGTATTTTTATCATTTTTCGCATCTACTTAATTCGTTTTTTTTCGCTTAGTTCTTTTAAAGGAAATACTGGTTTTTTCACGATCTATTTCTTCGGGTAACTTAGAGTTTAAAATTTCTTTTAAAGCTCTATGGTACGATTCAAAGTTATGAATATTTTTATGTCCGCCATCAATAATGGAGTACAATCTAGTTTGCTCGGGTTTAATTTTAGCTAATTTTAAACTGTTTTTATATGGAACAATTCTATCATTGGTACCATGAATTAATTTTATAGAGCAATCGACATATTTTAACCATTTATAGGTTGGCATACTATATTTAACCACAAAAGAAAGTGTTTTTAACGGAATATAACGTTGCATGTTTTTTAAAATACTATAATACGGACAAGTTAAAATTAACATCCTAGGACTATTGCGTGAGGCTAATTTTGTGGCAAAACCTGTTCCTAAAGATCTTCCGTAAAGGATAATGTATTTTTCGTTTACCTTCTTTTTAATTTCATCATAAACCCGTTGCACATCTTTATGCATTTCGATTTGTGAACGTTTACCTGTGCTTTTCCCAAAACCTCTATAGTCCATCATAATTACATCCCAACCATGAAACGTAAAATCAACTGCAAATTTTCCCCAACCTTTTATACTACGAGAATTACCTTTTAAATAAAACACAACTCCTTTTGGATTCTCGGTTTTAAAATGTAATCCATTAATAATAACGCCTTTTTTTATTTCAATATTATACTCTTGTACATCTTGATTGTCGTATTGAAATTTAAAATTTTGCGGTAATTTTTCTGGTAAAAATATAAATCGTTCCTGAAAAAAGTAAACAAAAGCAAGGATAAAAGCCAAAACGGCTAAACCAATTAAAAAATAATTTAAAACACTCATTGCTTGTTTATATTTGAGGTAAATATACAAAAAAAGAAGAACGTTGATTTTTAAAACTCAATCAACCCAACTTATTAGCCAATTGCCCACAAGCGGCATCAATATCATCGCCTCTACTTCGTCTAATCATTGCGGTAATTCCGTTTTTTTCTAGAGTACGAACATATTGGTCAATAACTGCTTTGCTAGCCGTTTGAAATTCTTCTTCGCCAATTGTATTGTAGGTAATTAAGTTTACTTTAGATGGCACTTTTTTACAATACCTAACCAAGGCATCCATATCTTTTTGTTTATCATTATGATCTTTAAAAACCACATACTCAAATGTAATTTGTTTTTTGGTTTTATCGTACCAATATTGTAAGGATTCTAATAAATCAGCAAGGTTATTTTTTTCATTTATGGGCATCAATCTAGAACGAATTTCATCAATAGCAGAATGCAAAGAAACTGCTAAATTAAATTTCACATTATCGTCTGCCATTTTTTTAATCATTTTTGGGATACCAACGGTTGACAATGTGATGCGTTTAGATGCCATTCCTAATCCTTCATCGGATGTTATTTTATGTATGGCTTCCAATACATTTTTATAATTAAGTAATGGTTCGCCCATTCCCATAAAAACAATGTTTGATAATTTATGATTGTGATATAATTGTGATTGCTTGTCAATTTCTACTACTTGATCGTAAATTTCATCGGCATTCAAATTACGCATACGTTTTAATTTTGCCGTAGCGCAAAAGTTACAATCTAAACTACAACCAACTTGCGAACTCACACAAGCAGTCGTTCTTTTTTCGGTTGGTATTAAAACCGATTCAACTATTAAATCGTCATGTAATTTTATGGCATTTTTGATGGTTCCGTCTTTAGAACGTTGCATTTTATCTACTTTAATATGATTGATAACAAAGTTATCTTCCAACATTTTTCTTGTAGATAATGACAAGTTTGTCATTGCTTCAAACGAATGCGCCGCTTTTATCCATAACCATTCATACACTTGAGTTCCACGGAATGATTTATCACCTTGCGTTACAAAAAAATTGCGCAACTCTTCTTTAGATAATGCTCGTATATCTTTTTTTATATTGCTCATTTTAAATACGTTACTTTAAATTATCTAATTTTATACTTTATTGAAATTTTTTAAGGCTAATTGTGCTAAATGGTAAAAAACAAAACCTTCAATAATACCTAAATACATGCCCGTAAATATATCTAACGGAAAATGAACGCCTAAATAAACGCGACTATATGCAAATAAAATAGGCCAAATAAGAAGTAGTTTTACATACTTAAAATAAGGTTTTAATAATAAAATAAAAAAGGTACTCATAGCAAAAGATGTGGTAGCATGACCAGATACAAAACTATAACTACTTCGCTGAATTACAGCGCGTATTGTTTCTTTTAATGAAGTATCACTACAAGGTCTTAATCGTTGGTAATGATCTTTAATCAGATTGACTAATTGATCGGAAAACGCGATAAATAAAGCCGAAAATACCAATAATACAAGTCCTTTTTTTAAACCAAAAGCCTTGAATAATAAAACTAATAATACTAAAAAAAGTGGTGCCCAATGTTTTTGGTCGGTTACGAATATCCAAAAACCATCCCAACTCTTAGTACCTAAACTATTTAATTGGGTAAAAACGTATTTATCAAATGCTTCAACCGAGTCGGAAAAAGGCGTTTTATTTTGTAGTAAAAATTGCATATTGCTTTGTAATTAATCACTAAGTTCACCAAGT
>CAZOQL010000024.1:20853-23303 GCA_964582005.1 uncultured Flavobacteriaceae bacterium
AAGTCAACAAAGCTGTATGGAAAGTTCTTATTTTAAACCTCTTTTTATTGGTCCTGTTAAGTCTTCTAAAGTATCGGTTAAACCACCTTTTGCTTTGGATACTTCTTTTTTAATATCACCAATAAACTCGGTATCTATACCGCTTTCTTTAGCCGATTTGTTTATTTCTCGTTTCACATCATTGGTTGCGTCTTTAATTTGACGCATTCCTTTACCTAAACCACGCGCTATTTCGGGTATTTTATCTGCTCCAAACAACATTACTGCTATAATGATTATTACAAAAATTTCTTGACCACTAATAAATAAAAAATACATATTGCAAAGATATGAAATAAGAAATAAGAAACAAGCCTTTGTCAAGTCTTGTGTTTTTATTTTCCTATTATCATCTTTGTTTTTTTATACAAAAATCATTGTTAGATACTTGACTTGGTCAATAATTTAGCCTAACTTCGCCTTAAACTATATAAAACGACATTGAAACGATCGTTTATATTGTCGTTACCAACAAGCCCAAAACGAAAAAATCCTGCTAAAAAGAAAAAGCCAACACACAAATTACACATTTGGTTTTTGCCAACGCTAAATTTCCAACGCTTAAAAAACCAAAAGAGCAATTTCTTGCCAACGCTCACTCAAAACCCAACAAAAATCGTAAATTTGAGAATTAAATAAAAGAAAATGTAAATGGGATTATTTCAGAAATCGGTCTTAAAAAAATATAAATCACTACAAGACAAAAAAGCAACTGAAAAGGCTTTTAAAAAGTATGCTAAATACTTTCATAATTCTGAAATACAACAAAATATTCGTGAGAGTAAAGAAGAACAATACCAAGAAGGGTTTTTGCGAGAATTATTTGTAAATATCTTAAATTACACCATAAATCCAAACCCTAATTTTAACCTAACAACTGAATTAAAAAACGAGAAAGGAGCAAAAAAAGCAGACGGAGCAATTTTACAAAACGGAAAAGCAATTGCTGTTATAGAACTTAAAGGAACGAAAACTAAAGACCTTGAAAGTATAAGACAACAAGCATTTGATTACAAGTCAAATCAAAGTAATTGTGTGTATGTAATTACTTCCAATTTTGAAAAATTACGCTTTTACATTGAAAATTCAGTAGATTTTGAAGAGTTTAACCTTTTTACGCTTAATGAAAAACAATTTGAACTACTTTACCTTTGCTTGCATAAAGAAAACATACTACAAAATATTCCACTTAAAATAAAAAATGATAGTGTTGTAAAAGAAGAAGAAATAACAAAACATTTTTATAATGATTATTCTGTTTTTAAACGAGAACTATTTAGAGATTTAGTTAAACAGAACATGAAAAATGAAGTTTTTAGAAACGAACTTCAAACGGAAGACCAAACAAGAGCCGTAAAAAACATCAAATTAGCCTTATTCAAAAAATCACAAAAATTAATTGACCGTTTTCTATTTGTATTTTTTGCAGAAGACAAAAGTTTATTGCCACCAAATTCAACTATTAAAATTTTAGAACAATGGAATAAACTAAAAGATTTAGATGCTTACGTTCCACTTTACGATAGATATAAATTATATTTCAAGTATTTAGATACTGGAAGAAAAGGAACAGATAAAAGTGCCGAAATTTTCGCTTACAATGGCGGACTTTTCAAACCAGACCCAATTTTAGATAGTTTACTTGTTGATGATACTTTATTATACAAGCATACAGAAAAATTATCAACCTATAATTTTGAAAGCCAAGTAAGTGTTAATATTTTAGGACATATTTTTGAAAATTCGTTAAACGAAATAGAAAGCGTAAATGCCGAAATTGAAGGAGAAGGTTTTGATAAACAAAAAACAAAACGAAAAAAAGATGGCATATTTTACACACCAAAATACATAACCAAATACATTGTTGATAATACAATTGGCAAACTTTGTGAAGATAAAAAGCAAGAATTACATATTGAAGAAGAAGAATACAACAAAAGCAGAAAAGGAAGAAAAACTGAAACCATAAAAAAATTAAAAAACCAATTAGAACAATATAGAAATTGGCTTTTACAATTGACCATTCTTGACCCAGCGTGTGGTTCTGGTGCTTTTTTAAACCAAGCATTAGATTTTTTAATTACCGAACATAAATATATAGACGAATTAGAAACTTCGCTTTTAGGTGGTGGAATTGTATTTCAAAATATTGAAAATACCATTTTAGAAAAAAATATTTTTGGCGTAGATTTGAATGAAGAAAGTGTGGAGATTGCCAAACTTTCACTTTGGTTACGAACAGCACAACCAAGACGAAAACTAAACTCATTAAACAACAATATTAAATGTGGTAATTCATTGATTGACGACCCAAAAATTGCAGGCGATAAAGCATTTAATTGGCAAGAAGAGTTCTCAGGAATATTTAAAAATGGAGGCTTTGATTGTGTGATTGGAAATCCGCCTTATGT
>CAZOQL010000025.1:0-23242 GCA_964582005.1 uncultured Flavobacteriaceae bacterium
CAGCTTGGAAGGCTGAAGCTCTACCAACTGAGCTACTCTCGCTTTTAAATTATCTTCTAATTTAAGGTGTATCTTTTAAATCGTTATAGATTTACAATCTATAAAGCTTAAAAGTTAAAATGTGGGGAGGGAAGGATTCGAACCTTCGAAGGCTATGCCAACGGAGTTACAGTCCGTCCTCGTTGACCGCTTGAGTACCTCCCCAATATTTCATTCAAAGAACTTAAATCAACCATATAATTATAATTGAAATAAAAGAGCCAATGGAGGGACTCGAACCCACGACCTGCTGATTACAAATCAGCTGCTCTAGCCAGCTGAGCTACATCGGCTTAATGCTGTTTTTCACAAAAAAACAATCCGCTATTTCTAACGGACTGCAAATGTACAATGTTTTTTAAATTTACAAAACTTTTTTAAGTTTTTTTTTATTTTTTTTATACCTATCTATTTCTCTGTTTTTCCTTCAGTTTTTTCAAGCCTCTTTTCAAAGTATCAATGGAAGAAGACACGCCTTCTTCGAATGTTTTTGAATGCTTTTTTACCATAATATCATCTCCTGGAACATTTAATTTTATTTCAATAATTTTATTTTCCTTATCACTTGTTTTTTGTACTTTTAAAAAAACCTCTGCTCCTATTATTCTATCATAGAATTTATTTAATAACTCCATTTTATCTTCAATATAAATATTTAAATCTTTATCCATATTGAAATTTACTGATTGCACTGTTACTTTCATAAGTTTACTTTTTTAATGAACTCCTTGGGTGAGCTCGGTTATACACGTTTTTCAATTCTTTTAAACTACTATTTGTATACACCTGCGTTGAAGCTAGACTCGAATGACCAAGTAATTCTTTAACAGCGTTTAAATCAGCACCTTCGTTAAGTAGATGAGTTGCAAATGAATGACGCAACACATGTGGGCTTTTTTTAACTTTTGAAGACACACTACTAAAATAAGTATTAATTACACGATAAACAAGTGTTCCATATAATTTATTTCCTTTTTTTGTAATAAAAAAATATTTAGAGTCTTTAGAAAATTCTTTCCTTATAATAAGGTATTTCTTTATAGACGCTTGTAATATCTGTAAAAGTGGTATATACCTTTCCTTATTTCTCTTACCTAACACTTTAATTGTTTTTTGTATTAAGTCAATCTCCGCTAATTTAAGATTCATTAGTTCTGCTCTACGAACACCTGTAGCGTAAAAAAATTCAACAATTAATTTATTACGTAATAATTCAAAATTATCATCGGAATCTAAATTTAATAAAACCGCATCAATTTCATTTTTATTAAAAGGAACGTTAATTCTTTTAGGTGTTTTTAACGATGTATGTTTCTGTAAAGGATTTTCAGAAATTTCTTTAATTTTAATTAAAAATTTATAGAACGATTTTAAAGCACTAACTTTTCTATTAATTGTTCTGTTTGTTATTTTTGTCTCAACCAAAAAAACTATCCAACTTCTTATTTGAGAATAATGTACTTCTTGAAGTGAATTTGTACCATATTTTTTTAGCAAAAAACCTGAAAAAGTATTTAAATCATTTTTATATGATGTAATCGTATGAGGTGAATATTTTTTTTCTAACGATAAATATTCTAAAAATGATTGTATTAATTGCATAAAAAAAATCCGTTACTAAACAAATTTACTATTTTTTGTTTAATAACGGATTTACTATTTGAAAAATAATCACTATTCTTCTGTTATTTTTTTACGTTGCACGTATTGAGCCTTCATTCTTTGTTGGCGATTCAACACAGAAGGTTTTGTAAATTGCTTACGCTCACGTAATTTTTTCATTGTCTTTGTTCTATCAAATTTACGCTTAAAACGTTTTAACGCTCTATCGATATTTTCTCCGTCTTTTACTGGAATTATTAACATCTTATGGCACCTCCTTTCACAATTCTATTTTTAAGTTTTTAAAATGACTGCAAAAATACTCTTTTTTTATAATTGACTATAAAATATTTGATTATTTTTTAATTAATCAAAATCTTTATTTTCTCCTATATGTGCACTTTGTACATTAATAACTTCTTTTGTATTTGCGTTGGTTACAAAAGCAATGAAGGATAATTTATTTGAGTTTACTACCGAAGTAGGTAGCGTTTTATTAAAATTTATAGTAGCGATTGAACCATCTATGGTTAAAGTGTTAGAGATAACATCTCCTAAATAATCGGTATAAACTGCACGTAACACTTCATTATGTTCAAAATCAAGTAATGGATTTGTATTTGGTGTAAATAATCCTTGGGTATAATTTGTTTGATTATGCATTAACCCGTCTTCTACTAAATAAACTACTAATTTTAAAGGGTTCGTGAAAGTAATACCAAACCCAACTTTTATTTCTAAATCAATAGTGCTACCTGTTAATGTAGAGTTAATTGCCAAACCTAAAGGTGCATTAAAACCTGTTAAATTTAAAGCTTCGCTTAATCTTTCTTGTTGTGGACTATTCCATTTTGTTATTCTATTTAATTGTGCTTTTGGCAATCCGCCAGCTGGTATAAATTCATTTGCAATTGTAGTTGCTACATCAAAATTAAAAATATCATTATTGCTATATAAGTGTATAGCAACAGGTACTACTTTATTGGATTCTAATTTTAATTTTTCAATGGCATAAGCTACTCTTGGGCAATAACCGCACCAAGTACCCGTATAATCTTCTACTAATACTTTTTGAGAATATCCTGTTTGAATGTTATTTGAAATTGTAATTGAATTACTTTTAATGCCATCATAATCGGCAATAACAACGTAATCTCCTTCTACTAAAGAGGAAAAAGTATTGTTCGAAATTACATTTCCATCTACGGTAATAGTAGCTTCAGTAGTAACATCTGTACTATTATTTGCCTCTACTTTAAAGACGAAATTTTCACCAACAACTTGATCTGATGGAGTACTTATTAATTGTATGGCAGTTATTTTTGATATGTCTTCATTATTACAAGAAAATAGCAATCCAATTATTGAAAATATAATAACGATTTTAAATAATGATAAATATTTCATACTTGGCATATTAGTTGTTAATTGTATCTTATACAAGACAAAAATATAACTTAATTTCATATATTTGAAATCTTTTAACACTAATTGATTTTCTTACTAATTAACAACTTCTAAAATGATAAAAAAAATTATTCTATTATTTGCTACTCTTTTATTTACACTCACTTTTTTTTCTCAAAAATTAGTGCCTGATTTAACTTTAAAAAATTTAGATGGTAAAAAAGTATCCCTAAGAGAAGTAAGTAAAGACAAAACTATTGTATTTAGTTTTTGGGATACTGCTTGCAAACCTTGTATTGCAGAATTAAATGCTATTCACGAACAATACGAAGATCTTCAAGAAGAATTTGGATTTGAGTTAATTGCTGTATCTATTGATGGCAGCAAAACTATTTCTAAAGTAAAACCAGCTGTAAATGGTTATGAATGGGATTATCAAGTTTTACTTGACACTAAAAAAGATTTCTTTAAAGCTCTAAATATTCCGCCACCACCAGTTGTAATCATTGTTAAAGATAATGTATTACGTTATGGTAAAAGTGGTTATACAACAGGTAGTGAAGAAGAACTTTTTGAAAAATTTAAAGCCATTAAAAAAAAATAAAAAAAATCTAACCAAATTAATATGATTTTGAATAAACTTATTATCTTAAGCATGTTTCTGGTAGTTTTTAGCATGTTTTCTCAAAACAAATCACAATTTAATGTAGGTTTTGTTTCCAATGCACAATATTATTTAGATGATGATGTAACAGGTGATTTCACTGAAGAAGATAGGTTTCGCTCTAATAATTACTTGAAATTTGATTACACCATTTCTAATTTTGAATTTGGTTTACAACTAGAAGGTTATGCGCCTCAAAGGTTGCTTAGCTATTCGCCTAATTATGATTCGCAAATTAATATCGGTACATTTCATGCCAAATACACATACTCTAAAGTAGCAATTACTTTGGGGCATTTTTATGATCAATTTGGTAGCGGATTAGTATTAAATACTTGGGAAGATAGACAGTTAGGAATAAATAACGCCATAAGAGGTTTAAAAATAGCTTTTAATCCAACCGATAAATTTGAGGTCATTGCTTTATATGGAAATAATCGAGTTGGATTTGATGTTTCGAGAGGAACCGTTTTTGGCTTAGATACCAATTATGATTTGTCGTCCGATAAAAACGCTTTACAAATTGGACTGAGTTATGTTGGTAGAAACCAAAAAACAAACAATACTTCTAGTGATTTAAACCCAACAACTCATGCGCTTTCTGGTAGAGTTAATTATGCGAAAAACATGTTTTATGGCTCTTTGGAAGGAATTGTAAAATCAAAGGATGCCTTGGTTGAAGAAGCTGTCGTTTATGAAGATAATCTATTCTATGGAAATGCCTTATTATTGGAATTAGGTATAACCAAGAAAGGTTTTGGTTTTAGCACTTCAATGAGACGTTTAGAAAACATGAACTTCTATGCCAATAGGGAAGCTGCTGGTAATACGTATAATGACTTAACCATTAATTTCATTCCTGCATTAACAAAACAACAAGGTTATAGTTTAGCTAATTTATATGTTTACCAAGCACAATCTAATTTAAGTATCACCAATCAACAAAAATCTGGCGAAATTGGCTTGCAATGGGATTTGTTTTATAAATTTAAGAAAAAAACTACTTTAGGTGGTAAATATGGAACGAAACTTAGTGTTAATTTTTCTAATTGGTATGGTTTAAATGCTAAATATAATTCGATTTACAAAAGAGCTGAAGTCAAATTTTTAGATTTGGGCGAACGTTATTTTACAGATTTTAATATTGAAATTAATAAAAAGTTTTCTAAAAAAACGTATGTACTTTTTACCTATATTAATTCGTATTATAATAAAGGTATTGTAGAAGGTGGTAACGCATTAGTAAAATCAAATATTGGTATCATAGACATAACCCATAGATTAACCAAAAAACAATCTATGCGCTTAGAAGCACAGCATTTATGGACTAAAGATGATAAACAAAATTGGGCAGCTGCAACAGCTGAATTTAATTTCAATTCTCGTCTTTCTATTTTTGCAACTGATATGTATAATTATGGTAATTCACATCCCGAAAATAGAGATCATTACTATAATTTTGGAGGAAGTTATACTAAAAACACAAGCCGTTTTAGTTTAAGTTATGGTAGACAACGTGGTGGTTTATTATGTGTTGGTGGTGTTTGTAGAGTTGTTCCACCAGCAACAGGTGTTTCCTTTAGTGTTTCTACTTCGTTTTAAAAATCTATTCTCAAATTAAGTATAAAAAAAATCGCTTAAGAAATTAATCTTAAGCGATTTTAAATTTTATTATAGTTTATTAAGACTGATACTTATAAGTAAAAGTAACTGATTTACCAGTTATTTCATTACCATTAGCATCTGCTTGATATAATCTAAATTTATAGGTTAAATCTCCACTACGATCATCTGTATTTTTAACATGTGCTGCTCCAGAAACAGAAGATTCGCCAGCTGCTAAAGTATAAACATCACCTCCTGATGGATAGATATTTCCTTCCGTAACACCAGAAAAACAATCTCCTAAACATAACTCCATTAAACTACCATCATTACCCATAATAGAAATAACTTTTATTTTTAAATGTATTGAAGCAGTTGAAACATTTTTTATATCTAGCACCATATTCCCAGCTTCTCCAATTTCTGTATATACTTTTTCTGAATTATTGGCTAATTCTACACCATCAACTTTTACAGTATAAGCATCTGTAACTACTGGTGGCATTGTTTCATCATCACCACAAGAACTTAAATAGAATACTATTAATACTGCAAATACATATTTTAAATTTTTCATCTTTATTATTTATTATTGAATTATTAATTTTTTAATACTTGTTTTGTTTCCATCAGATAAATTTACTAAATAAACACCGCTTATTAAAGTCGCTAAATTTATAGTTTCTAAGTTAGATGATATGGTAGAATTGTATACTTCTTTACCTAAAACACTATATATAGCAACATTTAAATCTTTAGCTTCGGTAATCGTAACAACCCCATTAGTAGGGTTTGGGTACATAACTACTTCTGCAAAAGCTAATTCATTAACACTAGCAGTTGAAGATACCGTAAAAGAAACTTCTCCAAAAGCACCATAACTACCTGCCACATAAGTAATGTTATCATTATTAGCATTTCTAATAACTACTGCATTTCCACCATCGCTATACGCATCGCTAACTTCTAATCTATAACAATCTGATGGTAAAGTATAATACTCATTAACTGTGATATTATTACCATAAGAGCCAGCACTACCATTAGAACCAGTACCGCCACCACTTTGTACAACTGTACCAGCAGAGTTATATAATTTCCAAGTTAATTCATAACCCCAATTATCTGTATCAATAAAAATAGTTACATTATTTTGTACTTCTGGCATAAAATCATATTGTCCA
This sequence comes from uncultured Flavobacteriaceae bacterium, assembly GCA_964582005.1. GTDB lineage: Bacteria > Bacteroidota > Bacteroidia > Flavobacteriales > Flavobacteriaceae > S010-17. The sequence goes on from CAZOQL010000025.1 coordinate 6,502, forward strand.
AAAGTTGTAACAGAAGTGTTATTCGTTGAATTATCATCATTAGTAGTAATTGTAGCGGTAATTGTATTGGTATTATTTAAGGTAAATCCTGTAACGGGTAAAGTTATTTCAGAAACACCCAAAGAAGCAATAGAACCTGACCAATTGTAGGTTTGCGTAGCTCCTCCGTTTACATTATAATCTATAGCTAAAGATGTTAACGCCGTTGCTCCTGCATTATATAAGGTTAATTTAGGAGTTATGGTCGTTGCACAATTTCCTTTTACATCGGCAATTTCAAAAAGATTGGCGTCATTTTGAGCTAAAGTTCCTGAAGTAGTAACCGCTGCGCCATTACCAGAAATAATTTCTTGATGGTTTTCGGTCATAAATACCACTACTTCAAATTCATCCATATCGGCAAAAACACCATTATAGGTTGGTGGTATCGTATAGGTATATGTTCTATCTACAAAAGTTCCTATGGAAGTAGTTGTAATTTCTTCACCCCATTGCCCAGTTAACATATGTACCAATCTATGGTTGTGATTGTAATTATTACCCATATTTCCACCCGATTGTGGACCCGTAGTATTGTTTTGTACTAAGGCTACATTTAAAAAATTACTACTTTGTGGAGAGTTACCTGTATAATAAGACTCTACATGAACTGTGATTTCTCTAGAAGTAATATCAATATTAGCTTCTGTTGCTAAATTTACATAAGATGGCTGTGTTTTTAATGTATTAAAGGCATTTGACCAAGAACCTCGACTTAAAGCAGTAGCTCCAGAAGGCGACCCTTGTTGTGAGTACCCAAAATAATGTCTATTTATAGTTCCAGCAGGATATCCATATAATTGAGATTGATTTGCTAATGCTTGTCCAAAATCAGTTCTAAAATCTGGTTCACCAGCAGCAGGAACAGCATAACCGCCAGCATGTACGTTGATAATGAAAAAATTAGTCGGGTTGGCTGCTTTAATTTGATTTGCAATAGTATGTCCTTGTGGACAAAATCCACAATGAATACCGGTGTATTCTTCTAAAATACCTTTTTTATTTTCGGGTGCTGTACTTACTATGGTTTGTGAATAAGCAAACATAGTAAAAACAGCTAAAAATAAGGTTACTGTAATTTTTCTCATAATTGTTAAAGTTTATTCGTTAAATAATTAGTTTTTAGGTCGCTAATATACATTTATATTTCAAAAATTATTATACTTTTAACTAAAAGTACCGCTTATTTAACACTTAGTATGTTTTGATTTTAATAAAGAGTATTAAATCTCAGGGTAGAACCCTGAACCCAGTAAAAGGAATCGACCCAGAGGGTCGAGGTATTAAACCAATATCCCGCTAAAAAAGAGGGATTAGTTCGACTTGCCAAGCTTTAGCATGGCTAACTAAAAAATTGAAATAATTTTTTAGAGTATCACGAATAAATGACAAGTAATCAATAAATAATTATGTAATTTTGAATTCTATTAAAAACTCTTAAAACAATCCTATGTCAGATAACAAAAATCCTAAAAAAAACAATTTAAATATAGAATTAGATGAAAAGGTAGCCGAAGGCACTTACGCAAACTTGGCTATTATTAACCATTCTGCTTCTGAATTTGTGGTAGATTTTGTAAATGTTATGCCTGGCATACCAAAAGCAAAAGTAAAATCTAGAATAATATTAACACCACAACATGCAAAAAGATTCATGAAAGCTTTGGCAGATAATATTAATAGGTTTGAACAAACTAATGGTACTATAAAAGATTTTGAACAAGCACCAATACCAATGAATTTTGGACCTACTGGTCAGGCATAAAATAATAACGCCTTAAAAGTAAATTACTTTTAAGGCGTTATTATTTTTGTTACTTATATTCTATAGAACTAATTTACGTTTCTTTGTTTGTTAATTTCATCTTGTAGTTTACGTCTCAAAACTTGTTCTCTTTCTAAGGAACTTTTTTTATGCGTTTCAAATTCATTTTCAATCTCCGTAAAAGACGTTTTAGTTTGTTTGGTTGTTCTATTGCTTGTGTTAAACTTAAACAACAACAATAGTGTTGTAGCTAGCAAAGCTCCTATTATAGACCATAATAATACATTGTAGGTGTTTTTGGTCATTTGTAAACCAAATAAATTTACACTATCTTTTTCACTAGTGATTTTTGTTAAATTATTATTTATAGTTTCTATCTCAGATTTTAACTTTGAAATTTCACTTTTTTGACTAGAAATTATAGTATTGGCTTTAGAGAATTTCATTTCAATAGCCTTTAAAGTATCGTTAAAATTCGCTTTAAATTTACTTAAATTTGTTTTTCTTAAATTATTGAAACCTTGAAATTCTGGAGATTTTTTTATTAAAATATCCAATTGATTTTTAATAGTCTCTTTTGCTAATGCTTGTGAAATTGTTGTTTGATTTTTTGCACTTTGTCCAAAACTAAATATCATCAATAATAATAAAATTGGTGTTAAAAAAAATCTTTTTAAGTTATTCATCAATAAAAATTTTAAGTTAGTTATATTAAAATGTATCTGCAAAATTAGTATTTTTTTAATTGGTATTAATTAAATAATTAATATAGTTTTGTCGAAAAACCAAAACAATGTATAATAAACAATTTATAATAAGTATTTTTCTTCTTTTAAATAGCAATATATACGCTCAAAATAAGTTGGAAAATTTAAAAGAAGTTTTAATTACTTCAACTAGAATAGAGGTTCCTTTTTCAAAAGACGCTAAAGCAATAACTATAATTACTAATGAAGATATTAAGAATGCAACGGCTACAGATTTAACAGAACTCTTACAACAAGTACAAGGTATTTCTATTATTCGAAGAGGTATAAAAGGCATGCAAAGCGACCTATATATAAGAGGTGGCAGTTTTGAACAAACCTTAATTCTTATTGATGGTATAAAAACCGATGACCCTCAAACTGGTCACCATACTATGAATATGATGATTTCATTAGATAATATTGACCATATTGAGATTATTAAAGGTTCGTCTTCTAGAGTTTTTGGACAAAATGCGTTTACTGGAGCTATTAATATTGTTACTAAAAAAGCATTTAAAAATAAATTGTCTTTAGAATTAGTAGGCGCTTCTTTCCAAACAAAAGGTGTGGAATTTGGCGTTACTAGAAAATTAAAAAAACAGACACATCAATTTAATTATTCGCATATTTCAAGCGATGGTTATCGAGAAAATACCGATTTTAAAAATCACAACTTTTTCTTGAAGAGTACTTTTTCTACCAAAAAAGAGCCTATACATGTATTAGCTACTTTTGCCGATAGAAAATTTGGTGCGCAATATTTTTACACATCTCCAACTTCTCCTTTTACCGAGTATGAAGAAACACAAACTAGTTTAATTGGTATTAGTACGAGATTCCATAAAAACAATTGGTTAATTAAGCCAAAAATTTATTGGAAAAGAAATCAAGACGTATTTTTATTAAAACGTGACGATCCTGCTTTTTCTAGAAACCATAATATCTCCAACAAAGTTGGTGCAGAAATTAATACTTCGTACAAATCAACCATAGGTATTACAGGTTTGGGTATTGAGTTTGCAAAAACATCGTTACGTTCTAATAATTTAGGAAATCAAAACAGAACTTTATTTAGTGGTTTTTTAGAACATCGTTTCGAGATAGCTAAAGAAAAAATAGATATTACACCTGGTATTTCGTTTCACCAGTATTCCGATTTTGGATTTCAAACTTTTCCTGGTTTAGATATAGGAATAAAAACAACTAAAAATACAAGACTTTATTGGAATGTTGGCTCTTCGTTTAGAATACCAACATATACGGAACTTTATATAAACATACCTAATTTTTTATCTGGTAATAAAAACTTAAAACCTGAAAAGGCAGTATCTCAAGAGTTTGGTATTACTTATAAAAAATCGAATTTTAAGTTGAATACTGCTTTGTTTTATAGAGTTTCTTCTAATGTAATTGATTATGTTAAAGAAACTAGTCTAAGTCCGTTTTACGAAGCTAAAAATCTAAGACGAATTACTACCCAAGGTTTTGAAATTCAAACCCAATATAATTTTAAATGGCTAAATCAACCACAAAACATTCAAATTGGCTATACTTTTATAGAAGATGATTACGAATCGGTTGCTGTTTATAAATCGCGATATTTACTTAATTCAACTATAAAAAATCAAGTTATGGCCACTTTAAAAACACAATTTTTTAAAAATATTTCACAAAGTATTTCGTATAGATATATAGAGCGGTTAACCAATAAATATACTGTTGTTGATGTTAAAATTAATGCGAAATTAAAATCATTTAGTATATTCGCTTTAGCAAATAATATTTTTGATGTAGCTTATTTCGAAAAAGATTTTGTAAACATGCCAAAAAGTAATTTTGAATTTGGTGTAAAATACACACTACAGTAAATTAGAAAACTATGGAAGAACGAATAAAAACATACCCAGAATTTTACACTTTTTATTTAAAAGAGCATAGTAATAGAATGTGTAGATTACTACATATTATTGGTACAAGTATCGTTTTAGCACTTATAATAACTTCTATCATACATTTAAACCCATATTGGTTAATTTTTATACCTCTTACAGGTTATGGTTTTGCTTGGGTTGGTCATTTCTTTTTTGAAAAAAATGTTCCTGCAACTTTTAAGTATCCGTTATGGAGTTTAAAATCTGATTTTAAAATGTATTTTGATGTTATAAGTGGTAAACTTAGTTTAGATTCTACAAAAGACCCTAAATAGGAATGCTTTTAGTGTTAGCTACTATTACAAATCTAACGTACATCGTATTTTTCTTGCAATCCCTTTTTTATGTAATAATACGGAGATTGCTTTTAGTTTAAAGTAAGGAATACTCATGTAAATATAACCATCGTTGCCAACACGATCGCTATTGCTTCCCCAAGAGTTTTTTACCTTATAGTAATTATTTCCTTTTTGGTCTTTTACCAAACCAACAATATGCATTAGATGATCGTCTGTAGTTTGATAATTTTCAAATTTGGTTTGTCTATATTGCTGACTAACTTCTAGTTCCGAAACAATTTCTACAAGCGATTTATTTTGGTTTTCTATATCTTTTGGCATAACTGCAATCCCGTTTTTAGAAGAAAACGTTTTTTCAGACACATCAACATCTAACGAAAGCGTATACCCTTTTTTCAAAGCTCTATTTACAACACTAACAAGTTCGTTAATTGGCATGTTATACATACTACCATTAGAAAAATTATCTGGTATGTTTAAAACGAATTTCGTGTAAAATGGCACTTGCTTAAAAGAAGTTAAGGTTATATAGTTATTTGGGTTAATTTTTAATTTTTCAACAAAAGATTTAGGTGTAAACTCTTCATTTTCATACCTAAATTTAATGGGTATCTTTCCAATTTCTTTATTTAGTATAACTGCTGTTTTAGCTTGCCAATCTATTAATTTGGGGTTTTTAATAAAACTGTCTAACACCACTTTTATTTCTGGAACTATTTTTTTATGATTGTAACTTTTATCTTCAAATTTAACACCACTAAAAATAATTTCAGGTACTAAACCATTATCTCTAATTGCATTAATAACATCGTGTGCCAAACCGCCTTGGCTAAATTGAGATTTTCCTTGACGCATTACATAATTCCAAGCTTTATTATCATAGGTGTTTCTAACGATATACATTTCTGATATATCAATATTTTTACCCGTTATTCGCATTATTTCACTTTCTATAAAGGAGGAAGTTGAAAAACTCCAACAAGTTCCTGTTTTTCCTTGATTTTTAACAGGTGAAGATTCCAAATCTATGATCGTTGAAAATTCATATTTTTGAGCAGAAATAGATACTGAAACGAACATGAATAGTAGTATATAAAATATATTTTTCATTTGTGAAATTTTAGTTAGTTTTTATCATCTTCCTCAGGCAAATCTTCTTCTGGAGCGTCTTCTTTTGATTTTCCCTTTTTAAGCAGAGCAAAAACACGTTCTACATTTTGGTAATAACCATCTTTATTTGGATCGTCTGCTTTAATTTTTACAAAGCCATTTTTATAATATTTTAACGCTTTTTTGTATTCAAAACCTGTTTCGTGATACCTACCAATATAGTAATCTCCTAAAGGGGAATTTGGATATAATCTATTTATCATTTTTCCAAATTCTTTTAAATAATCACCATCTTCTTTATCTAAAATAATGCCTTCAATAGCATAAATATCACGCTCTCTAATTTTAATATTTGCACCAAATAAATATTCTATTTCTACATATTTTTTTTCTAAATATTCAATAGCTTCTGGCGGGCTTAAATTAGCTACTTTAGACTTGTATTCTTCTTTAGAAATGGCTGAATATTGATCAAAAATAAATGCCAAAGAACTAGCAATACCTTGCCCAATAGATGCTGTTTTTGTAGAATTTTCTATATCATCAAAACGATAATTGAACAATTCGTTTTGTGAAGTTTTTAAAAGTGCATCTACATTAGTAATAGATTCTTGTTTTTTTACAGAATTATAATTTCCCGAAATTATATAATAATAAATAGCATCGTCAATTATTGGTATTTTACTATGTAACATCGTATTAATATCTAATGCATAGCTTGGGTTTAGATTAACATATGCAGTAAAGGTAGGTGTTTTTTCAGTTAAAAAATAATTGATGAAATTAGCAGTAAGCGTATTACCAACTATGGTTTTAAAAGGAGAAATTCGATAATTATTATCCATATAAGTTAAAATTTCATTACGGATAAATTTATAGAATTTGGTGCTTTTTGCTGTTGGCATACTAGTAAGTTTGTCGTATTCACAATCTTCATAACGCTCTTTGTTTTGATTTTGTATAATACCAACAATAATTTGCTCTGGTGCTTTATCTTTATTTGCGAATAATTTAGCATTGGCAACATAAACATCAAATAAAAACTCACTATCTAATATAATAGTTAATGGGTAAACTCTTTCGGTGTCTTTTTTATAAGACTTTGGTATATAAATTTTCAAAGTTCTAGAAACACCTAACTCACTCGATTCAAATTGTTTTATTTCACTTTTTTGAGCATCTATTGTGTTAAAAAAAAGTAGTGTACATAAAATAAATAGTGCTTTTTTCATGAAAATATTTTTAAATAATTTATAATAAAATTCGAATATAGTAATTTTTTATTTTTTTAAACGATGAAATTCAGTAAGACTTCAAAATATCGATTTAAAATTTTATATTTACAACGTATTAAATATCTAAAATTATGCCAAAAATAAATTGGGAAACCGCAAAAGAATATACAGACATTACGTATACTAAATGTAATGGTGTTGCACGTATTGCTTTTAATCGCCCAAATGTAAGAAATGCATTTAGACCCAAAACCACAAGCGAGTTATATAATGCCTTTTATGATGCCAATGAAGACACCAGTATTGGTGTCGTATTATTAACTGCCGAAGGTCCATCAACAAAAGATGGCATTTATTCCTTTTGTAGTGGTGGCGATCAAAAAGCAAGAGGTAAAGAAGGCTATGTTGGTGAAGATGGTTACCACAGATTAAATATTCTAGAAGTACAACGATTAATTCGTTTTATGCCAAAAGTAGTTATTGCAGTTGTTCCTGGTTGGGCTGTTGGCGGCGGACATAGTTTGCATGTGGTTTGCGACTTAACTCTAGCAAGCAAAGAACATGCGATTTTTAAACAAACCGATGCCGATGTTACCAGTTTTGATGGCGGATATGGCTCTGCCTACTTGGCCAAAATGGTTGGTCAGAAAAAAGCAAGAGAAATTTTCTTTCTAGGACGAAATTATTCCGCACAAGAAGCCTATGAAATGGGTATGGTAAATGCCGTAATAACCCATGATAAATTAGAAGAAACCGCATTTGAATGGGCGCAAGAAATTTTATCAAAATCACCTATGTCTATAAAAATGTTGAAATTTGCTATGAATTTAACCGATGATGGTATGGTTGGGCAACAGGTATTTGCTGGTGAAGCAACCCGTTTGGCTTATATGACAGATGAAGCTAAAGAAGGTAGAAATGCCTTTTTAGAAAAACGAAAACCTAATTTTGAAAAAAAATGGATTCCATAAAAAACAACCAAACAAAGTAAAAAATACTTAAATAATCAAAATGAAAATAATCTGCATAGGTAGAAATTACACCAAACATATAGAAGAATTGGCTAACGAAAAACCAACAGAACCCGTTGTTTTTTTAAAACCAGACTCGGCTATTTTACCAAAAAAAATGCCATTTTTCATTCCTTTTTTTGCAGATGAAATTCATTATGAAGTAGAAGTTTTGGTGAAAATAAATCGTGTCGGAAAACACATAGCAACCAAATTTGCAAACAAATATTACGATGAAATAGGTTTAGGTATCGATTTTACAGATAGAGATTTACAAAACAAATTAAAAGTAAAAGGTTTGCCTTGGGAAAAAGCCAAAGCATTTGACGGAAGTGCTGTAATTGGCAACTTCTATCCTAAAGAAAAATTTGATTTAAATAATTTATCTTTCCAATTAGTAATCAATAATACTATCGTACAAGATGGTAATACTAAAAATATGTTGTGGAAAGCAGATGAATTAATAAGCTATGTTTCTCAATTTTTTACTTTAAAAAAAGGCGATATTATATTTACGGGTACACCAGCTGGTGTCGGAAAAGTAAATACAAACGATGTTTTAATTGGAAAAATAGAAGGTGATGAAGCTTTTCAAATAAAAATAAAATAAAGCGCATAAAAAATGGCAAGCTACCTACATCACACTGCTACAACCTAATACCTTTGCTGCGTTCCCGCTCTGGAGGATTCAAAGGGAGCTAGTTGTGTAGGACTTGCCACTGCAAAGGTACAACGCATTTTTAATTACACCATAAAAAATGTAACTATTTTTATTTTTTTACTACAAATACCATGAATCAATTACTATCTTTGTTTAACTTATTATTTGAATAACCTTATGAAAAATCAAAAAACAGCAAAAAGTATTGCAATACAATATGGCTTAATTTTAGGAATACTACTTTCTCTTTTCACCGCTTATAGCTTTGCTATTGACAATTCTTTATATTTTAATTATTGGGCCTTACTTTTACTATTACTTTCTGTACTTATTTTAGGGCTTCTTTCTATATTAAACGCACGAAAACTTGTAGGATTTATCACTTTTAAAAATGCATTAAAAAACTACCTTACTACGATAACTATTGGTCTATTTATATCAACTTTAACTTCTATAATAATTTTTAACATTGTAGATACTGAATTTCATAAAACGGTACAAAAAGTTCAACTAGATGGTTTAGAGGCTCAAAAAGAAAAAACTTTAGAACGGATGTTTGATAATAATACACCAGAAAAAACCATAGAATCTACCGAAAAAAGATTCGATGATTCTATTGAAAATATTGAAACATCAAACCCTTATACTATTGCAAATCAACTAAAAAACTTTGCAAAATCTGTAGGTATTTACATGCTTTTAGGAATGCTTCTATCGTTAATATTTAAACGAAAGAACTCGAATTATACTGCTTAATTTATGAATATATCTGTAGTTATACCATTACTAAACGAAGACGAATCCTTACCCGAATTACACGATTGGATTGTACGTGTTATGCAAGCCAATAAATATAGCTACGAAATACTTTTTATTGATGATGGAAGTACCGATGATTCTTGGAAAATTATCACGCAACTTTCCAAAAAAAACAATTTTGTTAAAGGTATTAAATTTCAAACCAATTATGGTAAATCACAAGCATTAAATGCCGCTTTTAAAATAGCAAAAGGTGATGTAGTTATTACTATGGATGCCGATTTGCAAGATAGTCCAGATGAAATACCCGAATTATACAATTTGATAATAAAAGATGACTTTGATTTAATTTCTGGTTGGAAAAAGAAACGATACGATTCTAAAATTAGAAAAAACATACCTTCTAAATTATTTAATGCCGCAGCAAGAAAAACTTCTGGTTTAAAATTACACGACTTTAATTGCGGTCTAAAAGCATACAAAAATGAGGTCGTAAAAAATGTAGATGTATATGGTGAAATGCATCGTTATATTCCTGTTCTTGCCAAAAATGCGGGCTTTACAAAAATAGATGAAAAAGTAGTAATCCACCAAGCAAGAAAATATGGTGTAACTAAATTTGGTATAGAGCGTTTTTTTAATGGATTTTTAGATTTAATTACGATTTGGTTTCTATCCAAATTTGGCAAACGACCAATGCACTTATTCGGTTTATTAGGTAGTTTTATGTTTTTTATTGGTTTTTTAGCAGCACTTTATATAGGTGTTATCAAATTACTACACGTTTTTTATTGGCAAACATCGGTAAGATTAATCACAGATAATCCTTGGTTTTATATTGCTTTAACAGCTATGATAATTGGCACGCAATTATTTTTAGCAGGTTTTATTGGAGAACTAATATTACGAACCTCTAAAAATCAAGAGCGCTATAAAATTAAAGAAGAATTAAATTTATAGCTTCGTAATTTTTATTTAATTATTTTTTAAGATTTTTAAACTTATCTTTGCCCTATAAATAATAGTCAATGAACACATCTCAAATAGAAAAAACTGCTAAACTTTGGTTGAAATTACCATTTGATATAACTACACAAAAAGAAGTGCAGCAATTAATAGACACCGATAACCTAACCGAAAGTTTTTACAAAAATTTAGAATTTGGTACTGGTGGAATGCGTGGTGTTATGGGTGCAGGAACAAATAGAATTAATAAATATACCTTAGGTAAAAACACACAAGGAATTTCTAATTATTTACATAATATTTTTCCAAATAAAGAATTAAAAGTAGCTATTGCTTATGATTGTCGGCACAATTCTAAAGAATTTGCCAAAGAAGTAGCTAATGTATTTTCGGCAAATAATATTAAAGTATATTTATTTGAAGATTTAAGACCAACGCCTGAGCTATCTTTTGCAGTAAGACACCTTGGTTGTGATGTAGGTATTGTACTTACCGCATCTCATAATCCACCAGAATATAACGGTTATAAAGTGTACTTTAATGATGGCGCACAAATTGTTCCGCCACAAGATGGTGCAATAATTAACGAAATAAACGCTATTGATTTTAAGGATATTAAATTCAAAGAAAACGAAAGCCTAATTGAATATATTGGTAAAGAAACAGATACTTTATTTATAGATGCTTGTATTGAAAATGGTACATTTCCAACAACAAAAAACAAAAAAAATCTTAAAATAGTTTTCACTTCTTTACATGGTACTTCCATAACAATTATACCCGAAGCATTACAAAAAGCGGGGTATACCGATGTACATATTGTGGAAGAACAACGCATACCTAATGGTGATTTTCCAACCGTAAAATCACCAAATCCCGAAGAACCAGCTGCTTTAAAAATGGCAACCGATTTAGCAGATAAAATTGGTGCTGATATTGTTATAGGAACCGATCCAGATTGTGATCGTATTGGTATTGCAATTAGAGACACCAATAATAAAATAAAACTACTCAACGGAAATCAAATGATGAGTATTTTAGTGGAGTTTCTTCTGAAAAAATGGAAAGAAGCAGGGAAACTAAATGGCAAACAATTTATTGGTTCAACTATTGTTTCCACCAATTTAGTTAATGAAATTGCAAGTAGTTATGGCGTAGAAACCAAAGTAGGTTTAACTGGTTTTAAATGGATTGCAAAAATGATACGTGATGCCGAAGGCAAACAAGAATTTATTGGCGGTGGCGAAGAAAGTTTTGGATTTATGGTTGGTGATTTTGTAAGAGATAAAGATGCTGTTACCGCTACGTTGCTAGCATGTGAAATTGCTACCACCGCAAAAAATGAAGGCAGTACTTTATATGAAAAATTACTAGAAATTTATACCAAGCATAATTTTTATAAAGAACATTTAATTTCGGTAGTAAAAAAAGGAATTACTGGCGCACAAGAAATCAAGCAAATGATGGTAGATTTACGTGCCAACCCTGTAAAAGAAATTGATGGTGAAAAAGTAAAATACCTTTATGACTACCAATCTTCTATCCGTAAAAACATCTTAAATAATACCGAAGATAAAATAGAAACCGAAAAATCAAACGTATTAATTTACGAAACCGAAAATGGCACCAAAGTAGCTTCTAGACCAAGTGGTACGGAACCTAAAATTAAATTTTATTTTAGTGTAAATACTACTTTAGATAAAACTGAAAATGCAGTACAAATAGAAAAAGAGTTAGACACTAAAATTCAACGTATTATTAAAGAACTAAATTTGTAAATGGAAAAAAATAATTATTTAAAAAGACTAGTTCCTTATGCGTTACCCTATAAAAAGTATGCATACTTAAATATTATTAGTAATGTTTTTTATGCTTTGTTTGGTACAATTTCATTTTTAACTTTAATACCTATGATTAATATCATGTTTGATAACGGCATGGCTAAAATAACTACCAAACCAATACTAAAAAACCATAATGGAATTGTTGAATATTTTAAAGTTACTAAAGACTATTATAGTGATTTAGCAAATTATTATGTAACATCAAATTCTATGGAATATGGCGAAATGAATACATTGTCATATATGGTAATTGGTATTATGATTACCTTTTTACTTAAAAATATTTTTGGCTATTTAGCAATGTATTTTATTACTTTTTTACGTAACGGCGTATTGAAAGATTTACGTAATGATGTGTATAAAAAAACAATTGACTTGCCTATTTCTTATTTTTCTGAAAAAAAGAAAGGCGATTTAATGGCTCGTATTTTAGGAGATATTAATGAAATTCAAACTTCTTTTTTATCTGTTTTAGAATTATTAGTACGTGAACCTTTAACTATTTTATTTACAATTATAGCCATGTTTGCTATTAGTGTAAAGCTTACTATTTTTGTGTTTATCTTTATCCCTATTTCTGGATATATAATTTCATTAGTTGGAAAAACTTTAAAAAAACACTCTACAAAAGTACAAGCTGAACAAGGTAAGTTTTTATCGATATTAGAAGAAACTTTAAGTGGTTTAAAAATTATTAAAGCCTTTAATGGAGAAAACGTATTTAATGCAAAATTTAACGATTCTACTACTAAATTTAATGATTATTCAAATTCTTTAGCGCATAGACAAAATTTAGCAAGTCCAACTAGTGAGTTTTTAGGAATTGCAGTTATTACTGCTTTATTATGGTATGGCGGTCGTCTGGTTTTAGTTGATGATGTCCTAAATGCAGGAGCTTTTATAGGCTATATGGGATTAGCCTATAATATTTTAACACCCGCAAAACAAATAGCAAGAGCTAGTTATAGTGTAAAAAGAGGTGATGCTGCTGCCCAACGTGTTTTGGAAATATTAGATACTCCTAACCCTTTAAAAGATACTAAAAACGCTATTGTAAAAAAAGACTTTAACAAGGAACTTAAATTTGAGAACATATCTTTTAAATACGAAGACGATTATGTGCTTAAAAATTTCTCGTTAACCGTTCCAAAAGGGAAAACAGTTGCATTAGTAGGACAATCTGGTAGTGGAAAATCTACCATTGCCAATCTAATTACTCGTTTTTATGATGTTAATAAAGGTAAAATAACTATAGACGGAATTAATATTAAAGAATTAACCAAACATTCCTTACGAGAACAATTTGGCATGGTAACCCAAGACGCTATTCTATTTCACGATACTATCGCTAATAATATCGCTTTTGGCAAAGACGTAACCGAACAAGAAATAATAAATGCTGCCAAAATTGCCAATGCACACGAGTTTATTTTAGAACAACCAAACGGTTATCAAACTAGTATTGGCGATAGTGGCAATAAACTTTCTGGCGGACAAAAACAACGTATTTCTATTGCACGAGCTATTCTTAAAAATCCACCAATAATGATTTTAGATGAAGCAACATCCGCACTAGATACCGAAAGTGAAAAACTAGTACAAGTTGCCTTAGAAAAAATGATGAAAAATAGAACTTCTATTGTTATTGCGCATCGTCTTTCTACTATTCAAAATGCCGATCTCATTGTTGTAATGCAAAAAGGGGAGATTGTAGAACAAGGGACACACCAAGAATTATTAAACAAAAAAGGAACTTATTACAAATTGGTTTCTATGCAAAGTTTAGGATAAAGTAATAGTAAGAAATGACCAAAATAGTAAAACAATTAAAGTGGCGTTACGCTTGCAAAAAATTTGATGCAAATAAGAAGTTATCTGCTAAAAAAATAAAACGTTTAAAAAAAGCTTTTCAACTTACAGCAACTTCTTTTGGATTACAACCAATAAAGCTGCTTATTGTTAAAAACCAACTACTAAAAAATGATTTAGTAGAACACGCATATTTTCAAAATCAAGTAACTGATTGCTCGCACTTATTAATAATTTGTATTGAAAATACTATTAATAATGTAACTATTGATGACTATTTTGACTTAGAAAAAAAAGTACGTGGAACATCCGAAAAAATTATTGGTAAATTTAGAGAGGATTTAAAAGCTGGTTTTACTAAAAAATCTAATTCCGAAATTGAACAATCTTCTATCCAACAAGCCTACATTGCTTTAGGGAATTTAATGACCGTTTGTGCTATAGAAAAAATAGACGCTTGCCCAATGGAAGGTTTTAACCCTCAAAAATTCGATGAGATATTAAACTTAGACAAATTATTATTGAAATCCGTTTTATTATTACCTGTTGGTTATAGAGCAAAAGATGATTTCATGCATACTTTAAAAAAAGTACGTAAACCCTTAAAAGAAATAATCATTGAATTCTAACCAGAATCATAGTAATTACAAAATCTAATAGATAAAAAAACAAAATATGAGCCAAGAAATAAGAAATTTAGAGCCCAAAGAAGTTTGGAATAATTTTGCCGATTTAAATGCTGTACCAAGACCTTCAAAAAAAGAAGAACGAGTACGTCAATTTATGGTGGATTTTGGGAATAACTTAAAGCTCCATACACAAGTAGATCCTGTTGGGAATGTGATTATAAAAAAGCCTGCAAGCCAAGGAATGGAAAATAGAAAAACCATTGTGCTACAAAGTCATTTAGACATGGTTTGTCAAAAAAATAACGATACCGATTTTGATTTTGATACCCAAGGTATTAAGATGTTTGTTGATGGCGATTGGGTAAAAGCAAAAGGCACAACACTTGGTGCTGATAATGGTCTTGGCGTAGCATCTATAATGGCCGTTTTAGAATCTCCCACCATAAAACATCCTGCAATTGAAGCGCTTTTTACCATTGATGAAGAAACGGGTATGACTGGAGCAATTGGTTTACAAGCAGGTTATTTAGATGGAGAAATTCTTTTAAATTTAGATACCGAAGACGATGATGAAATTGGTGTTGGTTGTGCTGGTGGAATTGACATTACTGCTACCAAAACCTACGAGAAAATTGCAGTTCCATCCAAATCTCATGCCTATAAAATAACCGTAAAAGGATTACAAGGCGGACATAGTGGTATGGATATTCACAAAGGTTTTGGTAATGCCAATAAAATAATGAATCGTATTTTATTTGCCTTAAAAGAAGAAATACATATCGCTGAAATTGATGGTGGAAGTTTGAGAAATGCAATACCAAGAGAAAGTAATGCCGTTATCATTTGTGAAAACGAAGATGCAATGGGCAAAATTTACAATGCAATTGCTACCGATATTAAAAAGGAATATCTAAGTATCGAAAAAGACTTAGAAATAGTAATATCAAATACAAAATTACCAACAAGCACATTAAGTTATAATGAACAAGAAGATTTATTAAAGGCTATTTACACTACACATAATGGTGTTTTTAGAATGAGTCCAGATATTATAGATTTGGTAGAAACTTCTAATAATATTGCAAGAGTAATTGTAAAAGATGGCGCAATTAAAATTGGTTGTTTAACACGTTCTTCGGTGGAATCTGGCAAAACGGATTTAGCATTACATATACAAAGTGGTTTTGAATTAGGCTGTTTTGATGTAGAGTTAAGCGGTTCTTATCCAGGTTGGAAACCCAATCCTAATTCAGAAATTTTAACTGTTTTATCTCGTATTTATGAAAATCGTTTTAATGAAAAAGCTAATATTCTTGCTTGCCATGCAGGTTTAGAATGTGGTATTTTAGGAACCAATTATCCTGAAATGGATATGATTTCATTTGGTCCAAATATTCGTGGTGCACATTCACCAGACGAAAGAGCTAGTATAAGTTCTGTTAAAAAATATTGGGGTTATTTCTTAGAAATATTAGAAAACATTCCAAAAAAATAAAAAAGAAAAGCCTCAAAATATATTATTTTGAGGCTTTTATATAATTACAAACTGCTTATAAATTTTTAAACCAGTCTTGAAATTGATCTCCTAATAAAGGAATTTTCTTTTCTTCTCCATTTACAACACCAATAAATCCTATTACCCATAATACAATAAGACCAACAAATATCACCATAGATGCAATGCCAGAAAATTTACCTATTACATATTGGTTTATTAAAGATAGCAAAGCAAGTCCCATCATTTGTCTAATATGAAAAGAGGCAAAAGAATTCTTTTTGTTATAGTTTAGAATAAAAGCTATTATCAAACCTATAATGGTTATGTAAGAAATAATTGCTGTTGTTTTTCCTTCGTTTACTGTATTTTGATCCATTTTATAAAATTTAATTGGTTAGATTACAAATATACATTTTAATTTTGATAAATTTTTTATC
>CAZOQL010000026.1:0-22846 GCA_964582005.1 uncultured Flavobacteriaceae bacterium
GTGGCGGACAAATTATTGAAAACCCGATTTTATCTAACTTTAAGGAAGGTCTTTCGATTTTGGAATACTTTATTTCTACTCACGGTGCACGTAAAGGACTTGCAGATACGGCACTAAAAACTGCGGATGCTGGTTATTTAACTAGACGTTTGGTAGATGTTTCTCAAGATGTTATAATCAATGAAGTTGATTGTGGTACTTTAAGAGGTTTAGAAGTAACAGCTTTAAAGAAAAATGATGAAGTTGTGGAATCTATGGGAAGTCGTATTTTAGGTAGAGTTACCTTAAATGACGTATACAATCCATTAACTAATGAAATTGTTATTGCTGCTAATACAGAAGTAACGGATGATGTTGTTAAATTAATTGAAGAGCATCCTATTGAAAGTGTTGAAGTTCGTTCCGCATTAACTTGTGAAGCTGCAAAAGGAGTTTGTACAAGGTGTTATGGACATAGTTTATCTAACCTAAAAATGGTTCAAAAAGGAGAAGCTGTTGGCGTTGTTGCTGCACAGTCTATTGGAGAACCAGGTACACAGTTAACTTTACGTACTTTTCACGTTGGTGGTATTGCAGGAAACATATCTGAAGATAATAAAATGATTAGTAAATTTAATGGTACAATTCAAATTGATGAATTAAAAACTGTTGAATCTACAGATAAAGATGGGAATAAACAGGATATCATTATTTCTAGATCTTCTGAAATTAAAATAATTGATAAAAAGACAGGAAATATCCTAAGTACTAGTAATTTAGCTTATGGTTCTTACTTGTTTGTAAAAGATGGACAAACAATTAAAAAAGGTACTGTTATTACACAATGGGATCCATTTAATGGAGTAATTGTTTCTGAATTTGGAGGAACAGTTGAGTTTGAAGATATTGTAAAAGGAGTGAATTTTTCAGTTGAAAGTGATGAACAAACAGGAAGGCAAGAAAAAGTAATTGTAGACTCTAAAAACAAAAAAATCATACCTTCTTTATTAATTAAAAATACGAAAGGAGAAACATTACGTTCTTACAGTTTACCAGTAGGTGCACTTTTATCTATTAATGAAGGTGAAAAAATTAAAGCAGGTACTGTTTTAGTAAAAATACCTAGAAAAGCAGGTAAGGCAGGTGATATTACTGGTGGTTTACCAAGAGTAACAGAATTATTTGAAGCGCGAAACCCTTCCAATCCAGCAGCAGTTTCTGAAATTGACGGTGTGGTTACTTATGGTAAAATTAAGCGTGGTAATCGTGAGATAATTGTAGAATCAAAATCAGGTTTAATAAAAAAATATCTAATCAAATTAACAAATCAAATTTTGGTTCAAGAAAATGATTTTGTTAAAGCTGGTATGCCTTTATCGGATGGAGCTATAACACCTAATGATATTTTGAAAATTCAAGGACCAGGAAAAGTGCAACAATATATTGTTAATGAAATACAAGAAGTATATCGTTTACAAGGTGTATTAATTAATGACAAGCATTTTGAAGTGGTTGTGAGACAAATGATGCGTAAAGTTAAAATTATTGATTCAGGAGATACTATTTTCTTAGAAAATCAATTGATTCACAAAAATGATTTTATTACTGAAAACGATGCTATATTTGGTATGAAAATTATTGAAAATGCTGGAGATTCTTCCGATTTCAAAGAAGGACAAGTAGTTTCTGCACGCCAATTAAGAGATGAGAATTCTAAATTAAGAAGAAATGACAAAGCACTCGTAGAAGCTAAAGATGCTGTGCCAGCAACTGCTGAGCCAATATTACAAGGTATTACGAGAGCTTCTTTACAAACAAAATCGTTTATATCGGCTGCTTCTTTCCAAGAAACAACTAAAGTGTTAAATGAGGCCGCTGTAAATGGAAAAATTGATTATTTAGAAGGTCTTAAAGAAAATGTTATTGTAGGTAAAAAGATACCAGCAGGAACAGGTATGCGTGAATACGATAAATTAATTGTAGGATCAACCGAAGAAATTTCTCAATCTCAAGAACAAGATTTAGTATAATATATATGAGTTGCAAAAAAAGCCTCAAAGTGTACCACTTTGAGGCTTTTATTTGTCCTAATTTTAAAAATATATGGGATACCTTAATTAAGATAAAAAACAAAGTATACTCTTTATTATAGTTTCGTTTTTAACGAAAAGTAAATAAAAAAGAAACAATTTATTTGACTTGCTTTAGGCTTTGTTTGATATTTACTTCAACCAATTTAAAGTCTTCATATTTCACTATAAAAGAACCAGTATTTGAATAATTATTTGAAGTGTTTAATTTATAGTGAAATTTACTTTCTAACCGTTTGGAATTACCAGCATCAATAGATTTATTAAAATTTTCATAATTAGCTAATCTAATTAAAGCATCATAGGTTGTATCGTATCCTTTAAAAGAATATTCTGTAGGAAAAGCATTAAATCTAGCCTTGTAATTTGTTTTAAAATTTACCACATTTATATTGTTTTCATCTATAAAATTGGTTGTAGGATATTGAAATTTTAAGAGGTTCAAGTATTCTAATTTTATATTATCTGTAAATTTAGGTTTAGTAATAGCAAATAAAGTGATGTCAAATTCTCCAGTAAGACCACCAAGATTAACAGCAACAGATATGGTAGATTCAAAATCAGCATCTTTAACTAACTTGGAAGATTTCACTAGAATCACCCAATTTTCTTCCTTCTCTTTTATATGATCTTCAAATAATTTAGGCTTAATATAATCATCTTCCATTCGTAAAATAGTAATATTTTTAATAGTACTATTCTTCTTTAAATAAGTAATTACTCTATTTAAAGAAGTATCTTTTTTTGTTTTTTCGTCACTTATAATAATTAAATTTTGATTTGTGTAATTAGTAATAATATGATCTAACATTTTGTTTTCTAACTCTTTCTGTGTTAGCATATTTTGAATTATATTCTTAGCAGGTATAGAACTCAAATCTTTTTTAGATAATGGAGAAATCATAGGGATGTTTTCTTCATCTAATAACATGGCAACTTGTTTAAATTGTTTGTAATAAACAGGACCAATTACTAAGTTTGTATTGGAAAAATCTTTGGTATTTAAAATTTCAGCTACTTTATGTGGGTTTTTTTCAGAATCTAATACTGTTAAATTAATAGATAAACCTTTTGCTTTTAAAGAATCTAAAGCCACTAAAGAACCTAAATAGAAATCGGTAACTCTGTGTAATAAAATAGTATTTTTAAAATCATCTACACTAGATTGTGAGTTAGCCTTAAAGGGAAGTATCATAACAAGATTTAAAAACTTTCCTTGTAAATCACCTTCTGGCAAAAGAGTTTCGGTTACTTTAACAGGCACCTTAATTTTCATGCCTAATTTTAAACCATCTTCAAAATCTAAATCTGGATTTAATTCTATTAACTCTTCTTTAGTTATATCATAAAGTACTTTTAGTCTATAAAAACCTTCTTTAGGAGCAATGGTATGTATTTTGTATTGTAATTTGGTTTCTGTTATAACGGTTTTAATTTCAGTAACATTGGCATTTACGGTTTTGGGTATTTTAATAAGAGAATTCGTTTTTAATCCATTAATTAAATTAGGATTCAGTTTTTTTAATTCTTCTTCCGTAATATGATAAGCCCTTTCTAAGGAG
The DNA here is from genome assembly GCA_964582005.1 of uncultured Flavobacteriaceae bacterium. Taxonomy (GTDB): domain Bacteria; phylum Bacteroidota; class Bacteroidia; order Flavobacteriales; family Flavobacteriaceae; genus S010-17. Next base: position 3,632 of record CAZOQL010000026.1, read on the forward strand.
TAAAAAGTATCTTGAGATTTTACATTATATATAATGTAATTGGTATCAGTACTATCTTTTTTTATGGATAAGTTTTCCAGCACAACCTTTTTAAGCGGTTTTAGACTTGTGTTTTTTAATTTAGTATGGAATTTTAAAACTTGACCAGTACTAATTTCGCTTTTACGATTAAGTTTATTTAGTTTTCTAACCTTTCTTTTAGAGTTTTTATATTTTTTAGCTAAAGAATAAATTGTTTCATAAGGTTTAACAGTATGGTATAAAATACCATTTATAATAGAATCTTTAAAAACTCTTGGCTTTTCAATAATTTTTGGAGTGACAATAGTTTTTGTAATTTTTTTATAATTTTTATTGGGTATTATTAAAACTTCATCAATAGTTATTCCATCTTTAGCATCAGGATTTAGTTTTAAAAGATCGTATGGTGTGACACCAATTTTTCTTGCAATACTACTTATTGTTTCTTGACTAGAAACTCTATAGGTAGTATATTTCTTTTCTTGTGCAAAAGAAAAAGAGGTGATTAATAGCGCAAGTATAATTATAGATATTCTCATATATTTTTATTTTTTATTCCCATTCAATGGTTGCAGGTGGTTTAGAGCTAATATCATAAACAACTCTATTTACACCTTTTACTTTGTTTATTATTTTATTAGATATTTCTTGTAAAAATTCATAAGGTAAATTTACCCAATCGGCGGTCATTCCATCCGTTGACGAAACAGCTCGTAACGCAACCACTTTTTCATAAGTTCTTTCATCACCCATAACACCTACCGAATTAATAGGTAATAACATTGCTCCAGCCTGCCAAACAGCATCATATAACTTCCAATCTCTAAGACCATTTATAAATATAGCATCCACTTTTTGTAACATGTTTACTTTTTCTTGGGTTACGTCTCCTAAAATACGAATTGCCAATCCTGGTCCAGGAAAAGGATGTCTTCCTAATAATTTGGCATCAATCCCTAACGATTTTCCAACTCTTCGTACTTCATCTTTAAAAATCATTCTAAGCGGTTCTACAATTTTCAACTTCATATAGTCAGGTAAACCACCAACATTATGATGTGATTTAATGGTTGCCGAAGGTCCACCAGTAACCGATACAGATTCTATTACATCAGGATATATAGTACCTTGTGCTAAAAATTTCACACCTTTAATTTGTTGTGCTTCATCATCAAATACATCAATAAAAACCTTGCCAATTGCTTTTCTTTTCAACTCTGGATCCGACAATCCTTTTAATGCAGACAAAAAACGTGCCGAAGCATCAACACCTTTAACGTTTAAACCCATGTTTTGGTATTGGATTAACACATCTTTAAATTCATTTTTACGTAATAAGCCATTATCTACAAAAATACAATATAGATTTTTGCCAATAGCTTTATCTAATAGAACAGCAGCAACAGTTGAATCTACGCCTCCTGAAAGACCTAAAACAACCTTTTCATTACCAATTTTTTGTTGTAATTTAGCAATGGTAGTTTCTACAAAGGCATCAGGTGTCCAATCTTGTGTTACATTTGCTATGTTAACTAAAAAGTTTTCTAAGAGTAATTTCCCATCGGTAGAATGATAAACTTCTGGGTGAAATTGTATCGCGTAAGTATCTTCATTTTGGAATTTAAAAGCGGCATTTTCTACATCATGAGTACTTGCAATTTTGATGGCACTATTAGGTAATTTTTGAATGGTGTCACTATGACTCACCCAAACTTGGCTATTCTCTTTAATACCTTTAAAAAGGGAATCGTTTTTTGCTACAAAAGATAAATTTGCTCTACCGTATTCACGATTATTACTTGATCCAACTTTTCCATCAAAGAAATGGGCTAAATATTGTGCGCCATAACAAATAGCTAAAAGAGGCTTTTTGGCTTTTATTGCCGATAAATCTGGATGTAAAACAACATCACCTCTAACCGAACTTGGACTACCAGATAGTATTACTGCTTTGTAATTTTGAATATCAAATTTTTTGCTATTGTATGGAAAAATTTCGGAATAAATATTTAGTTCTCTTATTCTACGAGCAATTAATTGCGTGAATTGAGAGCCAAAATCGAGTATGAGTACTTTTTCTTGCATTTGCAAAAGTAATTGTTTTAGAAAGGAGAAAAAAGTATTTTAAAAAAAGAAAGTTAAACTATTTCAGCTGTTAGACCTAAAGAAAGTAACTTAGAACATTTGAATTCTAATTCTTTGTATTCGCCAGTTTTAACAGCACATTTACCTTTATAATGCACAAGCATTGTACATTGTTCCGCTTGTAAAAGCGAATGGTCACAAATATCTATTAAAGAATCAATTACAAAATCAAAGGTATTAAAATCATCATCAAATAAGATTATTTCATGTGTTGGTGTTTCTTGTGTAATGACATCAACTTCTTCTTGAATTTTTTCTTTTGTACTCATTGCTTAGTTGTTATTGAAGTTGCTAATATATAAACTATTAATGATTTAACAAAATACTTACTTAGTTTTGATATGCTATCATAAAAAAACCTTACTTATAAATAAGTAAGGTTTTAATTTTTTTTTATTGTAAAATGTTTACCCTAAGGCAACACGAATAAATTTTTTCACAGCAACATCGCCATATGTTTTTATATAATCAGCAACACTTTTCTTTTCATCTTTAATGAAATTTTGATCTAATAAACACTGTTCTTGATCTAAAGTAGTATTATCTGAAATGAAACGATCCATTTTACCAGGTAAGATTCTATCCCAAATTTGTTCTGGTTTACCTTCGGTTTTTAATTCTACTTTTGCAGCTTCTTCCGCTTTAGCTAATACTTCATCCGATAATTGGGACATAGAGATATATTGAGGTACATTTTTAAGTGTTTTACCTAAACGACCTAATTCGATATTATCTTTTTCAATTACAGCTATTCTAGCTTCGGTTTCCGATGCAACGAAATCAGCAGTAAAATCTTTATAAGATAACGTACTTGCTCCCATAGAAGCAGATTGCATAGCTAAATCTTTAGTTAACTCATCTGCTTTATCAATAGCAGAAGTTAAACCTACCATTGCAGCAATTTTGTTTCCGTGAATATAATATCCAATATATGGCGCTTCAATTTTTTCAAAAGCAGTGATTTCTAATTTTTCACCAATAACACCAGTTTGTTCAATTAATTTTTCAGCAACAGTCATTCCTCCAAAATCAGCAGCTAAAAAGGCTTCTTTTGTATTGTGATTAATTGCAATAGCAACAAACTCATTTGCTAAGGCTATAAAATCATTATTTTTACCAACAAAGTCAGTTTCACAAGCCAAAACAATTGCAACACCTACCGTATTATTATCATTCAGTTTAGCAATAGCAACGCCTTCAGAAGATTCTCTATCCGCTCTTTTAGCAGCAACTTTTTGTCCTTTTTTACGAAGTACAGTTATTGCTTCTTCAAAATCACCATTTGCTTCGACTAATGCATTTTTACAATCCATCATGCCAGCACCAGTAGCTTCTCTTAATTTTTTTACATCTGCAGCAGTAATATTTGCCATTTTATTATTTTTTAAATTTTGTAATTTATTATTTTTTAGCAGTTTCTTTTTCTGCGTTGTTTGAAGTGGCATCTTTACTAGATTTTCTTTCTGTAAGACCATTTGAAATAGCTTCTACTAAATGACTTAATACACTATCAATAGATTTAGAAGCATCGTCATTAGAAGGGATTACATAATCAACCAAACGAGGATCTGAATTGGTATCTACCATTGCGAAAATAGGAATGTTTAATTTACGAGCTTCTGCAATAGCGATGTGTTCACGTTTAATGTCAATTATAATTAATGCGCCTGGTAAACGTGTCATATCCGTAATAGAACCTAAATTCTTTTCTAATTTTTGACGTTGACGATTAATTTGTAATTTTTCTCTTTTAGATAAAGCATCAAAAGAACCATCTAATTTCATTCTATCAATTTGCCCCATTTTTTTAACGGCTTTACGGATAGTAATAAAGTTAGTTAGCATTCCACCAGGCCATCTTTCTGTAATATATGGCATATTAACAGATTCAGCTTTGTCAGAAACGATATCTTTTGCTTGCTTTTTAGTAGCTACAAAAAGAATTTTTCTTCCTGATGCTGCTATTTTTGTAAGTGCTTTTTGAGCATTTTCAATTTTGGCAACTGTTTTATAAAGGTCAATAATATGTACACCACTACGTTCAGTATAAATGTATGGCGCCATATTAGGATTCCATTTTCTTGTTAAATGTCCAAAGTGAACACCAGCTGTTAACAAGTCTTTTACTTCAATATTTTTCATTTTGTTTCGTTTACGTTCCGTAAGATTAGCAATACATAAGTAGCGATTTCTCGATCTCATCTATTTGGATGCTAAACAAACAATAACTTTTTAATAATTTGTTTTAATAATTGTCTAAGGACAAATATCCAAAGACCAAAATCCAATCTAACGTTTAGAAAATTGGAATTTTTTACGTGCTTTTTTCTGACCGAATTTTTTACGTTCAACCATTCTAGGATCTCTAGTCATTAAACCTTCTGGTTTTAAAACCAAACGATTTTCTTCGTCTAAAGATACTAAAGCTCTAGAAATAGCTAATCTTGTTGCTTCCGCTTGACCAGTAATTCCTCCTCCAAAAACAGTTACTTTAATGTCAAAATTTTCAAGGTTTTCTGTTAACATTAAAGGTTGAGTCACTTTATAACGCAAAGCATCTGTTGAGAAATACTCATTATAATCTTTACCGTTTATAGTGATTTTACCTTTTCCATCACTCATATACATACGAGCAACAGCTGTTTTTCTTCTACCTATTTTATGAATAATTTCCATATTATATAATATCGTTTAGGTTAATAGCTTTAGGTTTTTGAGCAGTTTGGTCATAATCACTTCCTACGTAAACGTATAAGTTTTTATAAATAGCTCTACCTAATTTGTTTTTTGGTAACATACCTTTTACTGCTTTTTCAACCAAACGAATTGGATCTTTCCCAAACATTTCAGTTGCAGTAAGTGTTCTTTGTCCTCCTGGATAACCTGTGTGACGCATATAAATTTTATCCGTCCATTTTTTACCAGTTAATTTGATCTTCTCCGCATTGATAACAATAACATTGTCACCGCAATCAACGTGAGGTGTGAAGTTAGTTTTGTGTTTTCCTCTAACAAGTTTTGCAACTTTAGAGGCTAACCTTCCTAACACTTCGTTTTCAGCATCTACTATTAACCACTCTTTATTTACAGTAGTTTTGTTAGCAGATACGGTTTTGTAACTTAATGTATTCACTCGTACTTATTTAATTGTTAAACATCCCTCTTTACTTTAAAGAGTTTGCAAAAGTACGATTATTTCTTTATATAACAAGTTTTGATTTGATATTTTTAAAACCTCTAAATTTAAAAAGAAAAAAGCTACTTTATCTAAAGAGTTAGAGCTTGTTACTTTGTCTGTGTATTGGTAGGTTAAAATGAATATAAATAATGCTTATTTTTTACTTAATTTCTCAGTAATTCGTACTATTTAATTATTTTTTGTAATTTGCACCCAATTAAAAAGAAATTTTAACCAAATTATATATTATGAGAAAATTATTAGTAATTGCTATTTCAGTATTGTTTAGCGTAACCATGTTTGCACAAACAACCGTTTCGGGTTCTGTGAAAGATGCAAAATCAGGTGAACCATTGCCTGGTGTTAATATTAAAGTGGTAGGAAAATCTTTAGGAACTACTACTGATTTTGATGGAAATTTTAGTTTAACGGTATCGCAAGATCCGCCTTTTGATGTTGTGATAACCACTTTAGGTTATTCAAAAAAAACTACCTCAGTAACTAAGGCGAATCAAAAAATGGATATTACCATTGAAGAGAACGCTTCTGTTTTAGACGAAGTAGTTGTTTCGGCTTCTAGAACGCCAGAAAGTATTAGAGAATCTCCAGTAACTATTGAAAGAATGGATGTTAGAGATGTTAAAAATACAGCATCGGCTACATTTTATGATGGTTTAGAAACACTTAAAGGTGTAGATATCAATACGAATAGTTTAACTTTTAAATCTGTAAATACAAAAGGTTTTGCTTCTTTCTCAAATTCACGTTTCGTGCAATTGGTGGATGGAATGGATAATTCTTCTCCAGCACTTAACTTTGTTTTAGGAAACTTATTAGGTATGAATGAATTAGATGTTAACTCTATAGAGATTATTCCTGGTGCATCTTCTGCGTTATATGGTGCAAATGCATTTAATGGTATTTTATTTATGACGAGTAAAAACCCATTTGACCACCAAGGGATAAGTACTTACTTTAAAACAGGTATTACATCTCAAGAAGCAGCTGGTAATAATAATTTTTATGACGTAGGTATTCGTGCTGCACACGCTTTTAGTGAAAAATTTGCTGCAAAAGCTTCTTTTTCTTATTTAGAAGGAACCGATTGGTGGGCTACAGATTACAATCATTACGATCGTGAAGAAAAAGAATATGGTACAAAAACTAGATTAGACCCTGATTATGATGGGTTGAATGTATATGGTGATGAAGTTGCTACTGTGTTAGATTGGATAAGTTTTGGTAATGGTAAACAGAAAATATCTCGTACAGGTTATAATGAAGTAGATTTGATGGATAATGAAGCAAAAAGTTTAAAAGCGGACTTTTCTTTAAATTACAGACCATTTGGAAATGATTTTGAAGTGGTATGGAACTCTAAATTCGGATTTGGAAATACTATTTACCAAGGAGGTAATAGATATTCGTTAAAAAACTTTTTTATGCAACAACATAAATTAGAGTTCTCTAGTAAAGATTTTTTCTTAAGAGGATATGTGACAAGTGAAGATGCGGGTGATTCTTTTGATACTCGTTTTGCTGCAATTAATTTAAACAGAGCGATTAAATCAGATATAAATTGGTTTACGGATTACACCTTAGCATTTAATGGTATTTTACACAACCCGCTTTTAGGTGGTATTTTTAATGGTATAGCGCCAGCACCTGGCGACCATGCTGCTGCAAGAACTTTTGCTGATGGAAGTGGTTTAAATAACTCAAATTTTACAGGACCATTAGCGCCATTTCAATTAGGCGCTTTAGGAGGAATTATCTCTCAAATAACTGGCGGACAAGTTACGAGTTGGAACAGGTCGGACAGCTCAAGATTAGTACCAGGAACTCCTGCATTTGAAACTGCATTAAATAATGTAATTACAGATCCTAGTTTGTTAACGGGTGCTAAATTTACAGATAGATCTAAAACCTATCATACAGAAGGTAATTACAACTTTAAACGTTTATTAGAAGACACTATTGATTTACAAGTTGGTGGTTCGTATAGAATATATTCACTAAACTCAGATGGTACTATTTTTACTGATTATGATGGACCAATTACTTATAATGAATATGGTGCTTATGTGCAAGCAAAGAAAAAAATAATGGATGATCGTTTAAGTTTAACTGCTTCGGTTCGTTATGATAAAGCACAAAATTTTGATGGTAGTTTTTCTCCGCGTGTAGCAATGGTTTATTCAGCAGGCGAAAACAAAAATCACAATATTAGAGCATCTTACCAAACTGGATTTAGAAATCCAACGACACAAGATCAATATATTGGTTTAGATTTAGGTGCAGCTATATTAGTAGGTTCGGCGCCAGATAATTTAGATCGTTTCACTTCTAGACCATTTGCAGTGACTACTACAGGTCAGTTTTTAGAAAATACTTTTGGATCTGGAATAGGGGCAACGACAAGTCTCTCAGGAAGAAGTGCTTATGAAAATGCATTTACGTTAGCTTCCGTTAGGGCATTTGGAGCATCTGCAGCTGCAGGAACGCCAGACCCTTCTTTGTTAGAACAATCTAATGTGGAATATGTACAGCCTGAAAAAGTTACTGCTTTAGAATTAGGATATAGAGGTAAGGTTGGTGAAGTAACAGTTGATGTAAACGGGTACTACAATATATATGACGGATTCATAGATGTTAAAACAGTAGTTGTACCATATTATGGTAATGTTGATCTTTCGGATACCTATCCAATTTCAGTACCAGCAACACCAGCTGCAGTAGCCGCTATTGCAAATGATGATTACAAGCCATTTCAAGTATATACAAACTCTACCGTGGATATTGCATCTTATGGAGCTGGTTTAGGTTTATCTACAAGACTAGCTGGTAATTATAAAGTAGGTGTAAACTATACGTGGGCTAAGTCTTCTTTTGATGCCGCTACAACAACAGACCCTGATTTTGCACCAGCACTTAATACGCCAGAGCATACAATAAAAGCTTCTTTTGGAAATGCTAAAGTTGCTAAAAACTTAGGCTTTAATATCGCTTTACGTTACGCTACGGAATATGATTTTAATATGACATTTGCAAGTGGTGCAATACCAGCACGTTTTACAGCAGATGCACAACTTAACTATTCTGTGCCAAAATGGAAGTCTACTTTTAAAATTGGTGGAGCTAATATAGCAGGTAAAGAATATAGAAGTGCTTTAGGTACTGGTTTAGTTGGTTCTCAATACTTTGTATCTTGGACAATCAATAACTAATTAATAACTTTTGTTATTTTGTAACAAGGTTTATTTATAGAAAATGCTCTGATTTTGTCAGAGCATTTTTTTTGTTTTATTTTGCAGGTATTTGTTTTAATTTTAATTAAATATAATTATCTTTGCACCTTAAAAATGGAACTAAATTGATAAAAATATTGTTCTATCCTTTATAATAAAATAAAAATTAAAGTAAATGACAAAAGTTACTGGTAAAATCGCACAAATAATTGGCCCTGTTGTCGATGTAGTATTTGAATCTGGAACAGATCTACCAAGAATATATGATTCTCTAGAGATTGTTAAAAAAGACGGTTCTATTATCGTATTAGAAGTACAACAACATGTTGGTGAAGATACGGTTAAAACAATTGCAATGGATTCTACCGATGGTATTAGTAGAGGTCACGATGTAATAATTACTGGTAGTCCAATTAAAATTCCTATTGGAGGAGAAATTTACGGACGTTTGTTTAATGTAAATGGTGATCCTATTGATGGTTTAAAAGCCTTACCTAAAGATGGTAAAAACGGCTTACCTATACATAGAGATGCACCTAAGTTTGAAGATTTATCTACAGCTACCGAAGTTTTATTTACTGGAATTAAAGTAATTGATTTAATTGAACCTTATGCAAAAGGAGGAAAGATTGGATTATTTGGTGGAGCAGGAGTTGGTAAAACGGTATTAATTCAAGAATTGATTAATAATATTGCCAAAGGTCATGGTGGTTTATCTGTATTTGCAGGAGTTGGTGAAAGAACTCGTGAAGGTAATGATTTACTACGTGAAATGTTAGAATCTGGTATTATTAAATACGGAGAAGAATTTGACAAGTCAATGGAAGAAGGCGGTTGGGATTTAGATAAAGTGGATATGGAAGCTTTAAAAGAATCTAAATTAACTTTCGTTTTCGGACAAATGAACGAACCGCCTGGAGCAAGAGCTCGTGTAGCTTTATCTGGTTTAGCAATTGCTGAATACTTTAGAGATGGAGCAGGAGATGGACAAGGAAAAGATATTTTATTCTTTATTGATAACATTTTTAGATTTACACAAGCAGGTTCTGAGGTATCTGCATTGTTAGGTCGTATGCCTTCTGCAGTTGGTTACCAACCAACATTAGCTACCGAAATGGGAACTATGCAAGAACGTATTACTTCTACTAAAACAGGCTCTATTACATCTGTACAAGCAGTTTACGTACCAGCAGATGATTTAACAGATCCTGCACCAGCAACAACGTTTGCGCATTTAGATGCAACTACGGTGTTGTCTCGTAAAATTGCGGAGTTAGGTATTTATCCAGCGGTTGATCCGTTAGATTCTACTTCAAGGATTTTAAATAGAGAGATTTTAGGAGATGAGCATTACGATACAGCACAAAGAGTAAAAGAAACTTTACAAAAGTATAAAGAATTGCAAGATATTATTGCTATTCTAGGTATGGAAGAGTTATCGGAAGAAGATAAATTAATCGTACATAGAGCAAGACGAGTACAACGTTTCTTATCACAACCTTTTCATGTTGCAGAACAATTTACTGGTATTCCAGGTTGTTTAGTTGACATTAAAGACACTATAAAAGGCTTTAATATGATTATGGATGGTGAATTAGATAAATATCCTGAAGCTGCGTTTAACTTACGTGGTTCAATTGCAGACGCTATTGAAGCAGGAGAAAAAATGTTAGCTGAAGCTTAATAGAATACATTATGACAATAGAAATTATATCACCCGAAGCGATTTTAGTAACCACTGAAGCAGATTCAGTTTATGTTCCTGGTATAAATGGTGATTTTGAAATGTTAAATAATCACGCACCTATTGTGTCTTTATTAAAAAAAGGAACAATTAAAATAAAAGGTTCGTTTGCTATTAAAGAAGAATTTCAAGATAAATTTACGAAAAAGAAAGAGTATACCCATTTAGAAATTGAATCAGGCACTATTGAAATGAATGATAATAAAGTTATTATTTTAGTCAATTGATTTTTATAAAATTAATATAAATAAAAAAAGCTCCAATCGAAAGATTGGAGCTTTTTTTATTTATATTAATTTTAATAAACGTTTTGTTTACCAAATTTAACACATAATAAATAATAGAACATCGCTCTATATTTATTCCTATTTGAAGTTCCTAATTGCTCACAAACCTCTTTTATTGCATCGTCTAATTTCGGTCCGTCAGACAAACCTAATTTTTTGATTAAATAATTGTTTTTTACGGTTTCTAATTCACTTGCTTGTGTGCAAGAAACGGTAGCAGCGTCTTTATTGTAAATAGATGGACCTAAACCTTTAGTAACAGATTCTAATAAACCCATATCGGCAGAAACTCCTGCTTTTTCTTTTAATTCTTTTGCATACATTGCAATTAAATCATCTCTTTGACTCATAATTTTTTTATTTTAATTGATTAATAATAAAGTTCGTTAAATATACTAAGTCCAAATATACTAAATTATTAAATAATTTAAAAAATAACTTATAAACAACTTATGAGCTAATAAGATTTTTAAAATAATCTTTAAGTATTGCGGCATTTATATTTCTTGGTGTTTTTATTTCTAATAGTTTTGGTTTTCGACTTTTATTATAAAATGTATGTAAACGTTTATTTAATTCATTTAGAATAGTTGCTTTTTGATAGGTTATATGATGCATTTTACATAAATGTTGGGCTGTTAATTCATGAGTGGTTTCAAAATAGTCTAAAGCATTACTGCCTTCTGGTCCAGGAATAAATCTAAAAATTCCACCACCAGAATTATTGATAAGTATAATTCTAAAATCATTCTTAATATAGTTATTCCATAGCGCATTATTATCGTATAAAAAACTAATATCGCCAGTAATTAAAGTAGTACGCCTGTCAGAGATATATGATGCTCCTATGGCTGTTGAGGTGCTTCCATCAATGCCACTTGTGCCACGATTACAAAACACATTAATAGAACTGTGTATTTTAAAAAGTTGCGTATACCTTATAATAGAACTATTGGATAATTGTAAGTTTGTTTTTTTTGGTATGGTTTTTAAAAGAATATCCATAACTTTTAAATCGGAAAGCGGTGTTTTTTCTAAAAAGTCCTTGTGTTTTTCATTCCTATTTTCTTGTAAAGTAAGATATTGTTTTTGGTAGTTACTTTTTACTTTTTTTGTCAAAAAGAAAAATTGACTAAAAAAAAGTTCTGCACTAACCTTAAAATGATGCGTTAAACAATGGTATGTGTTTGGCGCATTTTTACTGCCAATATGCCAATGGTTTTTTGGCGAATGATTTCTAAAAAGTTGTTTTATTTTTTTGGATACTACCATACCACCAAATGTCAATAAGATATCAGGTTTTAAGTCTTTAAAATCCTGTTTGGTCATCGAAGCAATAAGTTTATCTATGCCATTAATTATATTAGGATGATATACATTAGAGGTTGTTTCGGTGAACACTAAGACGCTTTTGTCTTCTAAAATATGATTAATTTGTGTTTGTGTTAATTCCGATGGATAGTGTACACCAATCAATACGATTTTTTTCTTTGCATTGTTCCATTGTTCTGTAAATACGCTTAATTCATCAACATCTAAAGGTTCTTCCGTTAATAAATTGATTTTTTTGGGCGTTATTATTTCAGGAAAAATAATTGATTTTGTGGTGGTTTCATATAAAGGTTCATCAAAAGGGATGTTTATATGAACAGGTCCATTATTGCTAAGTGCTTTTACGATAGTTTTATGTACAAGGTTAAAATTTTGTAAGGAAAATTCCGAATTAGTCTCGGAATCCTCTATTAAATTAGCCGACATTAATATGTGATTTTTAAAAACATTTTTTTGGTTTATTGTTTGTCCATCACCAATATCTAATAGATGTTTTGGTCTATCTGCCGAAAGGATGATTAACGGAATGTTACTAAAATAAGCTTCCGCAATAGCAGGATAATAATTCAATAATGCAGAGCCAGATGTACAAACTAGAGCAACGGCATGTTTGGTTTGTTGCGCAATACCCAAAGCAAAAAAAGCTGCAGACCTTTCATCTACAACACTTAAAGACTCTATGTTGGGGTTATTATGAAAACCAATACTCAAAGGTGCGTTTCTTGAGCCTGGAGAAATTACCACTGTTTTAATTTTATGTGTTATGCAAGCTTGGATAAGTAACTGTGCTAGTGCTTTTTTAGGATAAATCATGCTATTTATGAGTAGATTATTCGTGTTAACAAATTTACAAATTCTATCTTTCTTAATTAGAATGAATTATTAATAATTTTTAGACATATCTAAAAATTTATTTATATTTGTCAAAATTTTATAAATGGTTTCTAAAACGGAAGAAAATTATTTAAAAACAATACTGTCTTTAGAGGTAGATTATTCTAAGGTGATTAGTACGAATGACATTGCCAAAAAAATTAAAACGCAACCATCTTCGGTTACCGATATGTTACAAAAATTAGCTTTAAAAAAGTTAGTAAATTATATAAAATACAAAGGGGTTTCTTTAACAGAAAAAGGAAAAAAAATAGCCATTAATATTGTGAGAAAGCACCGTTTATGGGAAACTTTTTTAGTGGAGAAATTAAATTTTAAATGGAATGAAGTTCATGAAGTTGCAGAACAATTAGAGCATATAAAATCAGATAAGTTAATAGCAAATTTAGATTTTTTTTTAGAATTTCCTAAAAAAGACCCGCATGGTGATCCAATACCAAATTGTCATGGCGATTTACGAATTGAAAACACCTTATTATTAAGTGATTCTGTACTTCATAAAAAATATAAGATAGTTGGTATTAAAGATAGTTCGGCTTCTTTTTTAGACTATTTAGATAGCCTTAATATTAAGATAAACACTACAATAGAAGTAGAGAGAGTTTTAGATTTTGACAATTCTTTAATCGTAGTTTTTAATAAAAAAAAACATACTTTATCTGATAAAGCAGGTAAAAATTTATTTATAAATTAATAAAACATTTACAAAAATGATACAACAAATTATAACCTATTTAGAAGGTATTGATCCAGTTTTAGCCGCTTTATATGCCACCTTATTTACGTGGTTTGTTACAGCATTAGGTGCTTCCTTAGTCTTTTTCTTTAAAACTATGAATAGAGCTTTTTTCGATTCTATGCTTGGTTTTACAGGTGGCGTTATGATTGCTGCTAGTTTTTGGAGTTTGTTATCACCAGCTATTGAAATGAGTGAAGGTGATGGTTTTGTAAAAGTAATTCCAGCAGCAGTTGGATTTTTCTTAGGAGCATTATTTTTATTTGGTTTAGATAAAATTTTACCACATATGCATATTAATTTTAAAGAGGTTGAAGGCGTAAAAACGCCATGGCATAAATCTACTTTATTAGTTTTAGCAATCACCTTACATAATATACCCGAAGGATTGGCAGTTGGTGTCCTTTTTGGTGGTGTTGCCGTTGGTTTAGATGGTGCAACTATTGGTGGGGCAGTAGCTTTAGCAATTGGTATTGGATTACAAAATTTTCCTGAAGGATTTGCCGTTTCTATGCCTTTAAGGCGACAAGGCTTGAGTAGAAGAAAAAGTTTTTGGTATGGTCAATTATCTGCCGTAGTAGAGCCAATTGCTGCTGTAATAGGCGCTTATGCAGTTATAACCTTTACGCCAATATTACCTTATGCATTAGCATTTGCAGCTGGATCTATGATTTTTGTGGTGGTTGAAGAAGTAATACCAGAAACACAGCAAGATAAATATACAGATTTAGCAACCATGGGTTTTATTTTAGGTTTTATTGTTATGATGACTATGGATGTTGGTTTAAGTTAAAATTAAATACCTAAAACAGACTTCATAGTAGTTGTCTTTGCAATGGTTTCCTCGTATTCCTTTTCTGGAATACTATCTTTAGTAATTCCACCGCCAATATAAAGAGAAATACTATTTTCTTGAACTTGCATACACCTTAAATTTACATATAAAGCACTTTGTTTTTCGGTAAACTTATAAGCTTGATTTTCTATATTTCGCTTATTTTTTTGCCATTTTCTTTTATCAGAAGTTACATTTAATTCGCCTAAAAACCCAGTATAAAATTCACGATTGTAGCCTTCATTTTTTAGTATAAATTGCTTCGCATTTTCTTTTGGAATACCACAAATTGCAGGAGTTGGATGTAAAGCAGTAATTAATGCCGTTAGTTTTTGATGTCTAGTAAACAGCCCTTTAATATCAGATCGTAAATGAATTAAATGCCCTGCTTTAGCCGTATAAGTTTCCGAAACGGAATGCGTAATATTTAATTCATTTAGTTTTAAACTTATATAATTAGTTACGAATTGTTGTTCTTGTTTTTCCTTTTCATTCCAATGAACATCTATGGTATTTTTATACGTTTGCGTACCTGCAAGAGCCATTGTTTTAAAGGTAGTATTAGTTACCTCTAATAAAGTTTCGGGCGTTGCGCCGAGCCATAAACCAATTTCAGGGTGATACCAAACGTATACAAAAGCAGTTGGATAATTTAAAAGTAACCTTTTAAAGGTTTCTAAAGTGTTAAAATCCGTTTTATGTATACGTTCTATTCGGGACAATACAATTTTCTCTGCATTTTTATTTCGAATAAAATCGATTCCCTTTTGGATTAATTTTTGGTGTGATTCTTTATTATTTTGAGAATACTTTGAATTTGTATTGTTGGGTTTTAAAGAAATAGAATCTATTTCGAACACGTTAAAATTCTCTAAAACACTATTACTTAAATTAAAAATAACGCTTTTTTCTTCTGTATTAAATGGAGAAAAAATAAAACCAGATTCATTATAATTTGTTATATAATAAATTTTCTTGTCGTTTTGCGTAATTATATTTATGGTTTCTGAATTGGGTTTACAATAACTTACAAAAGGAATACTCTCTTTTAGATTAAAGATGATTTTTTGATAAAGTAACTCAATTCTTTGGTTCAAAAGTATCCGTTATTTTGATATTACAATATTTGTTAACTTACACAAGGTAATTAAATTATCTTGTTCATCAACAATTCTAATTTCCCAAAGATGTAAGGTTCTACCTTGGTTAATTAATTTTGCCGTAGCTTTTACGATACCTTCTCGTTTGCTTTTTATATGGTTAGCAGTAATTTCAACACCTCGCACTTCATTTTCTCCACTATCAATAAATAGATGAGAAGCTGCGCCACCAAGAGTTTCGGCAAGAGCTACCGATGCGCCACCATGAAGTAATCCGTTTGGTTGTAAAACTCTATCGGTTACCGGCATTGTAGCTACTAAATAATCAACACCAACTTCGGTATATACGATTCCTAAAGTTTCCATTAAGGTGTCTTTTGAAGATATATTAAGTAAATTAAGAATTCTTCTTTCTGGCATAAAACAGTTATTAGCTTGCAAAGATAATATTTTTATTTTTAACTAATACTAGGAGATTTAAGAATTAAATATTCGTTTTTTAGCCTTGAATAATTTACTAATAAAATCACATTTTTATAATTTTTAGTCTTAATTTTGCAGTTACTTATTTTATCAGCAATGTACAAGTTTAGAATAATATTAGACACCAAAGAAGACGTAATTAGAGAGATTGCAATTGCTAGAGATTTTACTTTAGAAGATTTACACCAAACTATTGTAAATTCTTTTGGTTTTGATGGCTTAGAAATGGCTTCTTTTTATCATACCGATAAAGAGTGGTTACAAGGTGATGAAATACCTTTGTTTAATATGAGTGATCAAATTGGTGGTTTGTCACAAATGCAAGATTACAAATTAAATGTAATTTTCAATGCACAAAATAATACCATGATTTATGTGTATGACTTCTTAAATTTATGGACTTTCTTTGTAGAATTTATTTCGGAATACACTAAGACGAATGATAAATCGGTACCTTTATTATTATTTTCTTTAGGTGATTTGCCTAAGGAGGCGCCAAAAAAAGAATTTGAAATTCCTACATCAGAAGATGAGGATGATGAATTTGATATTTTTGATGGCGATGATAGTTTTTATTATTAATATAAAACTAACGTCTTCTCTTTTTTTTCTTTTTACGGGATTGATTTCTGCTTTTTTTATCAGGAAATTCAGATGGTAAACTCAATTGTTTATGTCTTTTTTGTTTTGGTAAAACACTTTTAAAAGAGTCCGCTTTTTTATGTTTGTTTTTGGTAGGTAGTAATTTTTCTAATAAATCGGTTCTATTGACTTTAGATAGCGTGTTTCTAATCCAATTTTGATTTTCTTTTTTATACCAAAAGAAAAAACGATGTTGATCTTCTCGTTCTTTTTTTGTTCGTGGTGTACTGGTTTTTTTTAAAGTGTATGGATGATAGCCACTATAATAAATAACAGTAGCAACGGTCATTGGTGTTGGTGTGAAGCCTTGCACTTGCTCTAATTGAAACCCCATATCTTTAGTTTCGGCAGCAAGATTTGCCATATCTTCTAGTTCACTTGCGGGATGACTGGATATAAAATAAGGTATTAATTGTAAGTTAAGTTTACGTCTGATATTTATTTCGTCAAATCGTTTTTTGAATTTATGAAAATAGCTAAAAGATGGTTTTCGCATTAAAGCTAACACAGGATCTGAAGTATGTTCAGGTGCTACTTTCAATCTACCCGAAACGTGTTTGGTCATTACTTCTTCGGTGTAAGCATCTAACTCTTTTGGATCGGCATTTTTATTAAATTCGGGTACTAACATATCGTGTCGAATACCGCTACCAATAAAAGATTTTTTTATTTTTGGATGCTTGTCCACTGCCTGATACAATTCCGTTAAGGGTTTGTGTGAGGTATCTAAGTTACTGCAAATAATAGGATTGATACAAGATGGTGCAATACATTTATCGCAAATAGCTTGTATTTTACCTTTCATTTTATACATATTTGCCGAAGGACCACCAATATCGGATAGATATCCTTTAAAATCGGACATATTAGCCACTTTGTCTACTTCTTTTAAAACAGATTCTTGACTTCTACTAGCTATAAATTTACCTTGATGCGCAGAAATAGTACAAAAACTACATCCACCAAAGCAGCCACGATGAATGTTAATAGAAAATTTTATCATTTCAAAAGCAGGAATCGGACCTCTTTTATTGTATTTTGGATGTGGTAAACGAGTATATGGTAAATCAAAAGAAGCATCAATTTCTTTTTCAGTCATTGTTGCGTAAGGCGGATTTATTACTAAGGTTTTATTACCTATATTTTGAATAATTCGACTACCAAAAACTTTATTAGATTCTTGCTCAATAACCTTAAAGTTGGAAGCAAATTTTTTCTTATTACTTATACAAACTTCGTGAGAATGGATTTGTATGTCTTTCCAATTTTTGTTTTTTTGTAAAGTTTCTTCTCTATCTTTTAAATAGGCAGTTTGTTTTATGGTAGTTAATGAACTAAATGGAACGCCTTTTTGTAATAAATTTACTATTTCACGTAAAGGCTGTTCGCCCATACCATAAACTAACAAGTCCGCTTTAGAATCGGATAAAATATTGGGTTTTAATTTGTCGCTCCAATAATCGTAATGGGTTACTCTTCGTAAAGAAGCTTCAATACCACCAATAACTATAGGTACATCAGGAAATTTATCTTTTAAAATATTACTATACACAATCGTGGCATAATCTGGTCTAAAACCTTTGTCGCCATTTGGTGTATAAGCATCTTTTTCACGTTTCCATTTATTTGCGGTATAATTACTAACCATAGAGTCCATAACGCCAGCAGTAATACCAAAAAATAATTTTGGTTTTCCTAATTTCGAAAAATCTTGTAAATTGTCATTAACACTGGGTTGTGGTACAATAGCCACTTTTAAACCATAACTTTCTAAGATTCGTCCAATTACAGCAGGACCAAAAGAGGGATGATCTACATAGGCATCACCACTAAATAAGATGACATCTAATTGCTCCCAACCTCTAAGTTTAACCTCTTTGTTTGTTGTTGGTAACCAGCTGGAAAGACGTAATTCATTCTGCATTTTATTTGTAAAATCAAATTGCTAAGAATAGCAAAATTAGGTATTTATAAGGTAAAATAAATTATTTTATTTTAATGCTAATTGGTTCAATGTTATTTAGCCTTCCACCAGAACTAGAAATAACCTTTATATTAGATATTTTAATTCGTTGATTTTTTCGTAGTTTTTTAATGGCTTTTTTTGCTCTTGCATTCAATTTATTGCCTTTTACTTTTATTATTGGTGTTCCATCAATTTTTATAGAGAAACTTACGGCTTTATATTGTTTATTGGTTTCATAATGTATTGCGCCAATTGGTGCAGTAGATAAGGTGTGTTTGGATAATCTTAAATAACCAAATTTACCTTTAATAGTACCTTCTAACTGCGCTTTTGATTCATCAAATGCGGTAGTTGGCTCTGTTTTAGGCACTACTTTTGGAGCAGTTGGTGTGGTTGAAGTAATAATTTCAATAGGTGGGTTTTCAGGATTATTGCCATCAAATTGGTATTTTCTAATAACCGAATACGAACTACTAAATCTAATTTGTACTGGTTCGCCTTCTTCCATAACAGTAAACACACCAGCCAAAGGATGTTCTCCTAAACCGCCAGCTCTAAAGTTAAGATTTACTTCTCCTTCTTTTAGAAATTTCTCATTAATTTT